>NZ_BAABGP010000010.1:0-121975 GCF_039541635.1 Microbacterium panaciterrae | reverse complement strand
AACCCACACCCACGACGAATCCGTCGCGGCCTAACATCGCCCTCCGAAAATCCCAGGCCGATTCACGGATCCACAGTCGAGCTCACCAACTCCAGCGGAACTGTCACTGGAACCTATGTCTACAACGCCTGGGGAACGGTTACCGCCCACACCGGCGCAGCGACACCGTTCCAGTTCGCCGGAGCCTTCACCGACGCCGAAACCGGCTTCCTCTACCTCATCCACCGCTACTACGACCCCGCCACCGCCCTATTCCTCTCGGTCGACGCCCTCGTGGCCAAGACACTCACGGCATACGGCTACGCAAGCAACAACCCACTCAACGCCCTTGACCCGCTTGGATGGGATTGGAACTTCGGATCGTGGATGGGCCTCGCTAGCGCCGTCTTTGGGATCGCCGGGATTGTCGCAGATGCAACTGGAGTCGGATTGCCGGTGGGCCTCGCGCTCGAAGGGCTGTCAGTTGCCACCGGGATTGCAGCGGCAGCTTACGATTGTTCGAATGGTGACGCGTTCAACTGCACAATGGACTCTGTCGGATTGGCATCTGGCGGCATCGGATTCGGCGCGAGACTATTCGATACAGTAGCGATCGTATCGGAAGATACCAGCTACGCGTTGCGGGCGGTCGACAGCGGCGGGGGCGCATTCGGAATATCCTTCGGTCTTGCCGGTACCACAGCGGGTGCCGCGTCACTTCTACCCTCCCGGAAGAGTTGTCCTCATGATCAATGATCCCCGAAAAATGATAAGGCCCAGTGCGCGAACCCTGATGATCATGGGCATGATTTCCTACGTGCCGCTGATTGCCTTGAGTGTTATTGGAGCGGTTGCAACATCGCAAGGGTCCGATCTGATGTTCATGCGAAGTTTCGGATCGTTTCTCTTCTGGACGCCTCTTGTGATCTCTGGCGGCTTTGCGGCGACCTGCTCTATTTGGGGTTTTGTCCAAAGTGTCAGGGAGGCGAGGCGGGGCTACACAACCATACAGAATGCGTATCCAAAAGCTGAGTGGCGGGACGTGAAGACTGGATTGGTCCTACGCAAAGCCGGCGATCCTACTCCCCGGGGTAGCAGTCTTGCCGAGCTTCGGGATCGCGCTCGTCAAGCTCAGGAATAGTCAGTGCTGACGGAGGTAGCGGGTCTCCTGGGGCGTGCGTTTGCCCGGTTTCAAGGGACGGTGGGTACTGGTGTGCGGCAACCGTTCCGTCCAGCAGCTTGCAGCCGTTGTGGAGGTCGGTGCCCCGAAGAGACCAGCCTCAGCGTCGGTAGGGGCGAACTCGGCATTGGCGATCGGTGGAGTCGTGCATGAGCTGCATCATGGCGGCATCGGGTATGGGCTCTATAAACGGATTCATCAAGGAGTGAGAAGTCCCGTGAGTCCGGCGAATAGCACCAATCCACTCGACGCCGATCCTCAGGGAGAGATCATCGGGCCTTACGCCGCCGCGAGTTTCCGACGAGGCCGACAACTCACCTTTGGATCCATGTGGATCATCGTTGGGTGGCTCGTCGTGGCAGTGACGGCCATCGCTTCCCGTCTTGCGATCGTGTGGCTAAGTACAGCAATCGCAGGGGTCCTGATCGTTCTGCCTGTGTATGTGATCGTCTACGCCCGAGGGATTCGACATCAACGCAACGCGGAGATTGAAGCGGCGGAACATCTCGCGCTGCCCCCGGGCTCCAGGGTGCCTCGGGTGATGCTGCGCAGCGGCCCCGATTCCGTCCGAAGATTCGCCGAAAACATCAACAGCGAGAGGCGGGTTTCACAGGGTCCGCTGAACGGACTCCGTGCAAAACGGGAGGCGGTGCCAAGCGGAGCATGGCCGAGGAGCCAGGCCGGGGCCGTATTGCTCGTGGCAGGGGTTGTTCTTAGCCTGGGTGCTGCCGTGACAGCGATCCTCAACGCAGCCCTGTCGATCGGACCGTCGCCCCTACCGCTTATGGGTCTAGCGGTGCTGATGTATGTCGTGGGGTTTCCACTCCTGCTGTCGGTCGTCCGTGCAATGAAGAACAGGAAGAGATAGCCCGCATCGTCGACGGCAGAAAACGCGCACAGGAGCGGGGCTACTCCCGAGGCTATTCCACAACGCTCACCGGCGCCGACCTCCGCGAGTTGCAACGGCTAAACCCCGCGTTCGGTGTCAGCACCGGGACTGACAACCCGACTGAGCCTGTCTTGGTGCACGGTCAGGTCCAAAAAGGTCTGCCTAGTAACTTGCCCCGTTGCCGACGTCGGTCGGCCCGCCCTTGCCATGGTCGAGATTGTGGTCGATCTGACTTCGCCGCGCTGAATGCCTGCATCCGGGGAACCGGCAGTGGCGGTCGCGAGCACGAAGATAGCGCCGCATCGCCTCGGTGGGCTGGTAGGTGCTGACCTGGGTGACCATGCCGTGCGCGTCGATCACGAGACGCTGCCAAGAGCCCACCGAGGCTGCGAACATCGAGGCGAGTTCGGGATCCATCGGACCGTGCGCATCCAGTTCGGCGAGGCGCTCGTCGAGCCCCAGGAGCGTGCTGGCGGCGATCGTCACCTGCACCGTCGGATGGATCGAGGCGATGATGTCCGCATCGTCGCCGATGGTCCCCGTCAGGATGCGCAGCATGATCCGATCGAAGCGCACCTGATCGAGCCTCCGCTTGTCGCCTCCGAGCAGCGGGATCTCGTCGGCGGACTTCGCCGCCTGCAGGATCGCGTGTCCCTCCTGCGTGATCAGATCGAACGCGGCATGCACCAGCGCAGAAGGGCCCGTCACCCGCAGCGTCGCGGATCCGTCGCCCTCGGCGCGCACCGAGACCGCCCGCTCGTCATGCACGCGACGCTGCCTCTCGAGGAGAGGGACGGGCGCGACTGCGGCGACCATCGAATCCGCGAACGCCTTCGTGCGTGCCCGGGTCTCCCGCTTCGCGTAGGGCACGACTTCCCTCTCGAAGGCCCTCACCGCGTCCGATTCGCCCATCGGGATGTCGCGCACGGCCTCCGCGATCACGTCCACATGCGCCGCGGACAGTTCGCCCGCCTCGAACGCCTCGCGGGTCGCCGGGAGCCGTTCGTGCAACGTGTGCGCGTTCGCGAGCGACCGCGCGGCGGCGAACCGGGTCAGCCGCAGACCCGCCGAGACCTCGCAGATCATCGACCTCTCCGCCTGATCGAACCCGGCTGCACCGGTCGGAACCTCGTCGAGCAGGAGCTCCACGCGCTCGGCCAGCAACCGAGCCTGCCGAGACTGCAGCCGCGCGATCTCCGTGTCGAGCTCGGCGCACTCCGCCACGATCTCCGCACTGCGGCGGAAGTAGCGATCCGGCGAGTTGTTCATGGCTCCATTTTAGAACAGAGCACCGACATTCAAAGGCTGCTGCGCCGATCTGCGAAGAACCAGTCTCGTCTTTATCTTCCATGGATTCGAGTCGATCGAGCCTCCCCGCGCCACCCGAGGAGCGCCGACTCGCCGCGCCCCCCACCCACCCCACCTCTTAGGCTGGGGCGCATGACCACTCCGCTCGCCTCCCCCGCCGACTCCGCCCGTCCCCAGGCCGTCATCAGCGGCGGCGGGTCGGGGATCGGCCTGGCTTCCGCGCTGCGCCTCGCCCGCGACGGGTTCGACCTCGCGCTGCTGGGGCGCCGCGCGGCCGTACTCCAGGAGGCCGCGGATCGGATCCGCACGCAGACCCCCGCGGCGCGGGTGCAGACGATCGTCGCGGATCTCCAGGATCCGGCCGCCGTCGATCGCGCAACGGCAGAGATCCAGGGCGACGTCGATGTGCTGCTCAACAACGCCGGCGGCAACGTGCTGGACCGCGGCGAGGGCCTGGCCGGCATCGCGGCGAATTACGACGCCAACTTCCGGCTGAACGTGCTCACCGCGGTGCTGCTCACCGAGGCCCTGCTGCCGCGCATCACCCGCCCCGGCGGACGGATCATCTCGATCAGCTCGATCGCGGCGCTGCGCGGGGCGAACGGTTACGGCGCCGCGAAGGCCGCGATCCACGGCTGGATGATGGGTCTCGCCGCCGAGCTTGCGCCCGAGGGCGTGACCGTCAACGCGGTCGCTCCGGGCTACGTGCCCGACACCGGCTTCTGGGACGGCCGCCGCACGCCCGAGATCGTGGCGTCGCGGCTCGCGCAGGTGCCGATGAACCGCCCCGGAACGCCTGACGAGGTCGCCGGCGCCGTCTCTTACCTCGCCGGCCCGGAGGGCGGCTGGACGACGGGCCAGATCATCCAGGTCAACGGGGGCGCCCTGTTCGGACGCGGCTGAGAACGGTCGCGGCGGAGGTCACCCCTCAGAACAGCGCTGCCGGCAGCGCTCCCTCGTGCTCGAGCAGCCAGCGCTTCGTGACGAGACCCTCCCCCGGCGCCCCGCCGGAATAGCCGCCCAGGCCGTCGCTCGCGACGACCCGATGGCACGGGACGATGATCGGGATCGGGTTCGCCCCCATGATGGATCCGATCGCGCGAGCAGGTACAGACGTGCCGCTGCGCGCGGCGAGCTCGCCGTACGTCACCGTCTCGCCGTGCCCCACGGTGTCGAACAGCGTGACGAGAACCGCACGCGTCACCTCGGACTGCGGGCCGAGATCGAACGGCAGATCGAACGCCGTGGCGTCCCCGGCGAAGTACGCCTGCAGCTGCGCGAGGGCGTCGGCGAGCAGCGGATCCGCCGGCTCCGGCCCCGCCACCGCTGCCCCGGCGCGCGGCCAGTGCACGCGTCGGATCGCCGCCCCGTCGCTCTCGACCGCGAGCACGCCGACGGGAGTGCGCAGCGAGCCGGAGAACACCATGACGCGATGCTACGCGCCGGATCCGACATTCCCGGCGCGCACGATCCGGCGCACCTGTCACACTTCCGCGCGCGGATCCGACATCCTGACGAGAGCCGCACGAGCGCCGACGAGATCCGCCGGACACCGGCTCCGAAGGGAACGACGATGACCAGGATCGACATGGGTCGCACCAACAAGCTCGGCTACGCCGCAGTGCTGGGACTCGAGGCGTACTCGCGCAAGAGCGTCGAACCGCGCCTGTATGAGCTGATCAAGCTGCGCGCCTCGATCCTCAACGGGTGCGGCTTCTGCGTCGACATGCACGCGACCGACGGCGCAGCCCGCGGCATCCCGCAGCGCACTCTGCACGCGGTCGGCGCGTGGCAGCACGCCAAGGGACTCTTCGAGGAGAAGGAGCTGGCCGCGCTCGCCCTGACCGACGCGGTCACCAAGCTCGGCCCGGAGACCGTGACCGACGAGATCTGGAACGCCGCCGCACAGCACTTCGACGAGGGCGAACTCGGCGCGATCGTGCTGGCGATCTGCACGATCAACGTGTGGAACCGGGTCGCGATCGCGACCGAGATGGCGCCGCCGATCGATGCCAAGCACCCGATCGTCTGACCCGCGTCGGATCTCGGGGGTAGCGTGAGGTCATGACCCTCGTCTCACCCGCCACCCGCGCGTGGCAGGAGGAGCGGGGCCGCCTGATCGGGATCGCCTATCGCATGCTCGGCGACTACGGTCACGCCGAGGACGTGGTGTCGGAGGTGGCGATCGACGCGCTGCGGCAGGAGCGCGCGGCCGGCACCCCCGACGCCGGAGAAGGCCTCGCCGCGGCGCCCGCCGTGCGCTCCTGGCCCGCGTGGCTGACCACGGTGTGCGTGCGGCGCTCGATCGACCGGGTGCGCTCGCTCGCCGCCGCGCGCGAGGAGTACACCGGGCACTGGCTGCCCGAACCCGTCGCCACCGCGCGACTGCCCGAAGACGCGGTGGCCGACCGCGAGCTGCTCTCGCTCGCCCTGCTGCACCTGGCCGAGCAGCTCACGCCCGACGCGCGGGCCGCGGTCGTGCTGCACCGGGCGTACGGCATGTCAGCCGTGGAGATCGGACGGATCCTGCAGCGCTCACCTGCCGCCGTGCGGCAGCTGATCTCGCGCGGCGAGCGCCGGCTGCACCTCGCCGATGACGTGTCGCCGAGCCGCGGCGCCGACCCGGCGGCGGTCGACGCGCTGATCGCCGCCGTGGAGCAGGGCGACATCTCGGCACTGATCGCGCTGCTCTCGGACGACGCGATCCTGTGGAGCGACGGCGGCGGACGGGTGCGCGCCGCTCTGAACCCGATCTTCGGGGCCGACCGGGTCCGAAGGTTCCTGATCGGGGTGTTCGTGAAGGCGAAAGCCGACCCCTCGCTGCCGTTCGCGGTGGCACCGCTCGACGTCAACGGCGAGCCCGCGGTCGCACTCACGCACTCCGGCCGCACCGATGTGCTCACGCTCGAATTCGGCGACGACGGCCTCATCCACGGGCTCCGCCAGGTGTGCAACCCGGACAAGCTCACACAGGTGCTCTGACCGCCCGCGCCGAGGACTGAGGACTACGCTGGCTGCGACGACGACTGTCTGGAGGATCCTCATGCCTGCCGAATCAGCCCTCGTCCCCAGACCGGCACCGGTGGCGACGGCCGGGGCGGCGGGGCATACCTCGCTCGGGTACCGTCTGGACGTCGCGGTGCGAGATCTCACCCCCGGCTATTTCGCCTTCGTCATGGCGACCGGGATCCTGTCCGTCGCGATGCGCACGGAGGGCGTCGACGTGGTCTCGCAGCTCCTGCTCGGGATCGCGATCACCGGCTACCTCGTCCTCGTCGCGCTGAACGCGATCCGCGCGATCCGGCACCGTCACGCGATGGCCGCCGACTTCGCGGATCCGGCCCGCGCCTTCGGCTTCTTCACGTTCGTCGCCGCGACGTGCGTGCTCGGCACGAGGATCGGCGCGGACGGGTTCCCCGTGATCGCGATCGTCCTGCTGCTCATCGGGGTGCTGGCCTGGATCGTGCTCGGATACACCGTGCCCTGGACCGCCGTGCTGGGCGAGCGTCGGACCACGGCGCTGAGCACCGCGAACGGCACCTGGTTCATCTGGGCCGTGGCCAGCCAGTCCATCGCGGTGCTCGCCGCGGGGCTCGAACCCCTGCTGCCGGCGGCGCGCACCTGGGTCGCGCTGCTCGCCGTGTTCTCCTGGTCGGTGGGCACGTTCCTCTACTGCGCGGTCGGCGTCTTCGTCGGGGTGCGAATGCTCGCCTACCCGTTCCGTCCCGACGAGCTGACGCCGCCGTACTGGGTGGCCATGGGTGCCACCGCGATCACGGTCGTCGCCGGGGCGCGCATCGTGGAGATGGCGGATGCGCCGACGGTCGACGCGACGCGCGGCCTGATCGCCGGGGCGGCGGTGTTCTTCTGGGCGTTCGGCACCTGGCTGATCCCGCCTCTGCTCATGGCCGGGTGGTGGAAGCACGTGCGCCACCGCGTGCCGCTGCGCTACGAGGCCACCCAGTGGAGCATCGTGTTCCCCCTGGGTATGTACGGCGTGGGATCCCAGTTCCTGGGCGACGTCGACCACCTGCCGATCGTGCACGCGATCGGCGTCGGCGAGGTCTGGATCGCGATGGCCGCATGGCTGCTGACGTTCGGGGCGATGCTCGTCGCGATCTGGCGACGGGTTCTCCGGACGAAGCCCGAGCCGCGCTGACTCGCACCGCTCAGTCGTCGTCGAAATCGACGTCCTTGCCGCGGAGGGCGGCGACGGCCTTGATCATGAGGCGCACGGCCGCCACCCCGATCACGGCGGAGACCAGCAGGGCGAGCACCGGATCGAGCCAGTACAGGCCGCCGGTGATCAGGATGAT
Source organism: Microbacterium panaciterrae (assembly GCF_039541635.1). Taxonomy (NCBI): domain Bacteria; kingdom Bacillati; phylum Actinomycetota; class Actinomycetes; order Micrococcales; family Microbacteriaceae; genus Microbacterium; species Microbacterium panaciterrae. The sequence goes on along the minus strand of NZ_BAABGP010000010.1, from coordinate 114,303 downwards.
CGCGCCGGCGATCACGATCGCGGCGGCGACGGCCGCATCGGCGAGGGCGTCGAGGAGCACCGAACGCATGTGCAGGTCCTCCTCGCCGGCAGAGAAGCCGAGTACGAACGCGCCGCCCAGCATCACCACGAGCGTGATCAGGCTGACGATCACGACGGGCAGGCCCTCGACGGGCGGGGATCCCTCCCGCAGCCGGGAGACCGCCTCGATCACGACGGTGACAGTGACAGCGAACAGCAGCGCCGCGTTGATCAGCGCCGCGATCGCGATCGGGCGGTGCGCGTGCGGGTGATCCGGATCCCGGTCGCGCAGGGCGATCGCCACCAGGCCGAGGATGAGCGCGAGGCAGTCGGCGACGGTGTCGCCGGCGGCGGCGAGCACGCTCACCGAATTCGCAAGGACGCCCACGATCACCAGTCCCGCGATGAGCGCCGCGTTCAGGCAGAGCACGATGAGCACGCGGCGGCGCTGGCTCCAGCGCGGCGCCCGCGGGATCGCTGGTGCAGGACGGTTCTCGGGATCCACGCCTCCGATCCTCGCACGACCTGCCCGGCACATCCGGCCTGCGGCCGCTCAGGGCGAGCACGGTCTACGGTCGAGGCATGCACGCAGATCGGAGCCGACTCCGCCGCGCGGGGATCGCCCTGGAGGCCGTCACCCTGGGCTGGAACGTGGTCGGCGTGGTGCTGCTGGCGATCCTCGCGTATCGATCGGGTTCGGTCGCGCTGCTCGGCTTCGGGCTGGACAGCCTCATCGAGATCGGCGCGTCGATCGTCGTGATCTGGGAGCTCACCGGAGCCGACGAGCGCCGCCAGCGCGCGGGCCTGCGCCTGATCGGCATCGCATTCCTGCTGCTGGCGGTCTATCTGCTGGTACAGGCGGGCATCGCCCTGCTCTCGGGCCATCGCGCGACGGCACCCGTCGGCGGGATCTGGTGGACGGCGCTCACTGCGGTCGCGATGTTCGCCCTCGCGTTCGGCAAGCACCGGGTCGGGCGCGCGCTGCAGGATCCGGTGCTGCTGACCGAGGGCAAGGTCACGCTCGTGGACGGGATCCTCGCCACCGCCGTGCTGCTCGGCATCGTCCTGAACGCGCTGTTCGGGTGGTGGTGGGCGGATCCGCTCGCGGGCCTGGTGATCGTGTTCTACGCCGTCCGCGAGGCCGTGCACGCCCTGCGCGGATGAACACCCGCTAGTATCTGCGTATGAGTGCAGATAAGCAGGTGTGCGGATATTCCCCCGACAGCTCGTACGTCGAGCTGGCCGTCGAGGTGTTCTCCATGCTCGCCGACGCGACCCGCGTGCGGATCGTGATGGCGCTCGGATCAGCCGGCGAGCTGTCGGTGAACCATCTCGCGGACCTCGTCGACCGCTCGCCCGCGGCGGTCTCCCAGCACCTCGCGAAGCTGCGCCTGGCGCGCATCGTCTCGACGCGGCACGACGGCCAGCGCGTCTTCTATCGGCTCGAGAACGAGCACGCCTCCCGCCTCGTGACCGACGCGATCTTCCAGGCCGAGCACTCCCTGGGCGGCACGCCGCGGCACCACCACACCGGCAAGGACTCCTGATGAGCCAGGTCAGCGACAACGACGATCACAAGCACGTGCACGGGCACGGGCACGGGCACTCACCCTCGCATGACGGGCACGACCACGACCACGACCACGAGCACCCGACTGGGCTGAAGGGCTTCCTCTACGGCCTCTTCGTGCCGCATTCGCACGATGCCGCCGACGCGATCGACGACGCGATGGAGGCGAGCAGCGCAGGGATCCGCGCACTCAAGATCAGCATGGCGATCCTGCTCGTCACCACGATCCTGCAGGCGGTCGTGGTCGTCTTCAGCGGGTCCGTCGCGCTGCTCGCCGACACCGTGCACAACTTCTCCGACGCGCTCACGGCGGTCCCGCTGTGGGTGGCGTTCGCGCTCGGGCGGCGCGCCGCCACCCGCCGGTACACCTACGGGTTCGGGCGCGCGGAAGATCTCGCGGGGCTGTTCATCGTCTTCGTCGTGCTGTTGTCGGCGATCGTCGCCGCGTGGCAGTCGATCGAGCGGATCCTGAACCCGCAGCCGCTGCACAACATCGGCTGGGTGATCGTCGCCGGCGTGATCGGCTTCCTCGGCAACGAGGCCGTGGCGATCTACCGAATCCGGGTCGGCCGACGCATCGGGTCGGCCGCGCTCGTCACGGACGGCGTGCACGCCCGCACCGACGGGTTCACGTCGCTCGCCGTCGTGCTCGGCGGCCTCGGCGTGCTCGCGGGCTTCCCGCTGGCCGACCCGATCGTCGGCGTGCTCATCTCGATCGCCATCTTCGTGCTGCTCATCGGCACCGTCCGCAGCATCGGCCGCCGCCTGCTCGACGGCATCGAGCCGGAGCTCGTGGAACGGGCCGAGCATGCGCTCTCCCACGTCGAGGGGATCGACCGGATCGACCGGATTCGGCTGCGCTGGGTCGGACATCGGCTGGAGGGCGACGCGATCGTCAGCACCGCGGGCGATCCTGCGCTCGTCTCGGCCGCGGCCGAGGCGAGCGCCCGAGGACACCTGCACAACCTCGACGAGTTCCTCGTGGCGGTGCGTCCGATCACGGGAGGCTGAGCCGCGGCGTCCGTCACCCGACCAGCAGGAGCACGCGGGCATCCTCGGCTTCGGCCACCAGCTCGGTGGCGGTCGGCAGCACGAGCGCGTCCAGGGCCCCGGCGGTCTCGCCACCGACCCGCACGCGCCCCGAGCGCACCACCACCGCCCGCACCCGCCCCTCCTCGAGCGTCACCGAGCCGTGCAGATCCGCGAACACGAGGGACGGGGTCGCACCTGTCCCCGCGACCGAGAGCACCGCGATCCGGCTGAGCTCCGCCGCCCGCAGTCTCGGACGGCGGAACTCGATGTGGGACCCGGAGTAGGCGAGCACCCGTTCCTTGCGCAGGCCCGTCGACAGGCCCGGCCCCACCTCGACCTGCGGCCCGCCGATCCCCGCGATCGAATGCGCGGAGTCCGGGGGAAGAGTGAGCAGCCCGTTCGCGCCTCTCAGCTCGACGATCTGGAACACCCATTCCAGTTGGTTGCGTGCGCCCCAGGATCCGCAGATCTCGCGCACGTGCCCGCCTCCCGCGGCGAGGGCCCGCCGCGGGAGGTCGCGCACGTTCGAGAGCTGAGGCACCAGGGGCGCAGGGCGCATCCGCTCAGACCCTCGCACCGATGAGGACGTAGCCCTCTTCGCCGTGCACCACGGTGTCGAGCCCGGCGATCTCGTCCTCGTCCTTGACGCGGAACCCGATCGCCTTCTCGATGACGAAGCCGATCACGAACGCGAGCACGAACGAGTACACGAGCACCGACAGCGCCGCGATCGCCTGCGCCGCGAGCTGCGCGAGGCTGCCGCTGTAGATGAGGCCCGTGCCGTTGGCGAAGAAGCCCAGATAGAGCGTGCCGATGATGCCGCCGATGAGGTGGATGCCGACCACGTCGAGCGAGTCGTCGAAGCCGAGCTTGTACTTCAGGTCGACGGCCAGCTGGCAGACCGCACCGGCCAGCAGTCCGAGCACGACCGCCCAGATGGGCGTGAGAGCGGCACAGGCCGGGGTGATCGCGACGAGACCGGCGACCGCGCCGGACGCGGCGCCCACCGAGGTGGGCTTGCCGTTGCGGATCTTCTCCATGACCAGCCAGCTGAGCAGCGCCGCCGCGGGGGCGGCGAGGGTGTTGATGAACGCGACAGAGGCCGTGCCGTCGGCGCCGAGCTCGGAACCGGCGTTGAACCCGAACCAACCGAACCACAGCAGGCCCGCGCCGAGGAGCACGAACGGCGGGTTGTGCGGCACGTCAGCGCCCTTCTGGAACCCGATGCGGCGGCCGAGCACGAGAGCGAGGGCGAGACCTGCCGCGCCCGCGTTGATGTGCACGGCCGTGCCGCCCGCGAAGTCGATCGCACCGACCCCCAACAGGTCCTGCAGGCCCTTGGTGATCCAGCCGCCGTAGGCGTAGCTGCCGTCCTTGTTCAGGCCGAAGTTGAACACCCAGCTCGCGACCGGGAAATAGACGACGGTCGCCCAGATGCCGGCGAAGATCATCCAGGATCCGAACTTCGCCCGGTCGGCGATCGCGCCGGAGACGAGGGCGACGGTGATGATCGCGAACGTGGCCTGGAAGGCGACGAACGCGAGCGGCGGGTAGGCGGCGCCCTTGGGCACCTCGAGCAGGCTGTTCAGGCCGATGGCCGACCAGTCGATCGTCCACGGGGCGATGAGGCCCTTGCCGCTGGGGAACGCGATCGCATAGCCGTAGACGACCCACAGCACGCCGATCAGGCCGATCGCGCCGAAGCTCATCATCATCATGCTGATCACGCTCTTGGCCTTCACGAGGCCGCCGTAGAAGAAGGCCAGACCGGGCGTCATCAGCAGCACGAGGGCTGCCGAGATCAGCACGAAGGCCGTGTTTCCTTGATCCATGCTCGAACCGTTCTCTCGGGTGGGGACGCACCCACGGCGTCCGGTGCCGCTCAGCCTGGCACCGGCCGGTTGCGCGCCGGTTCGTCGTATGTTTCGGATCCGTTTCGCACGGCCCCGAGCCCGTGAACACGGTGTTACATCTGGCGCAGCGGCGCTTCGCGCGCCGGTCGACACCGACAATCGCGGCACTCAGCTCTTGCGCAGATCCTGGGCGAACATCACCAGGATCCCGCTGGGTCCGCGCAGATAGGTGAGCTTGTAGACGCCCTCGTAGTCGGCGACCCCGCGCAGCGGGTGGCAGCCGTGCTTCGCCGCGATCGCGAGGGACTCATCGATGTCGTCGACGGAGAACGCGACCCGGTGCATGCCGATGTCGTTCGGGCGGGCGGGCTCGGTCTCGATCGCGTCCGGATGGATGTACTCGAACAGCTCGAGCTGCCCGCGCCCGTCGGGGGTCTGCAGCACTGCGATTCTGGCGTGGTTGCCGTCGAGGCCCACCGCGGTGTCGGCCCACTCGCCACTGACCGTGTCGCGGCCGAGCACCGTCAGTCCGAGATCGGTGAAGAATGCGATCGTGGCCTCCAGGTCGCGGACGGCGATCCCGACGTTCTCGAGCGTGATGGGCATACCCCGGATGCTACGCGGGCCGGGCCGGGAGCACGATCCGCCGCCGCGCCCGCGCGCGCACCGTGAGCAACAGGGCGACGGCGAGCGCCACGAGCGCGGGCACCCCGCCGGCCAGGAGGAACGTGACCTCGCCGCCGAGCGCATGCACCGACCACCCCGCGGCGAGCGCGCCCAGCGCCTGGGCGCCGGTCATGCACATCACGTACAGCGACACCACGCGCCCGCGGATCGCGCCGTTGGCGGAGAGCTGCGTGAGGGAGTCGTTCCCGATGACGAAGCCGGTGCGCAGCAGCATCGATGCGACCAGCCCGATGATGAATACGAGCGGGATCGGCGCCAGGCCGGTGACGGCCCAGATCAGTCCGGATCCTGCCAGCAGCAGTGCACTGTCGCGCAGCCGCAGCTCGCGCCTCCGCGCGGCGAGCAGACTGCCGAGGAGCGCCCCGACCGAGCCCGCCATCTGGAAAAGGCTGTACCCAACGGTCCCCCAGCCGTACTTCTCGTTCGCGGCCCACGCCATCAGGATCGACGCGGTGAGCGCGAAGAACGCGAGCGTGGAGATCAGCAGCAGCGCGGTGCGGATCTCGGCCTTGCCGCGCACATATCGCAGCGCCTCGCGGATCTGCCCGCGCTGCGGCGGCACCTTGACCGCGGGATAGAGCGCGGCACGGCGGATGCCGATCAGCGCGGCGATGCCGATGAGCGGTCCGACCGGGGCGGCGACCAGCGCCCACCCGGATCCGATGACCGCGACCAGCGTTGCGGTCAGCAGGGCGCCGACGATCCCCGCGAGCTGTTGCACGGCGGCGTTGAGGCTCATCGCGTTCGGCAGCGCGCGGGTGCCGACCACCTGCACGAGCAGCACCGCTCGGGACGGGGCCTCGAAGGCCGCAGAGACGCCGAGCACGAGCGAGGAGGCGATGATCAGCGGCACGCCGGCCGTTCCGAGCAGCGCCGGGACGCCGAGGCCGAGCGCCGCCAGGATCGTGAGCACGTGCGTCACGAGCACCGTCCCGCGCGCCGCGAACCGATCGCTGATCACGCCGCCCCAGGGGCCGAGGACGATGGAGGGGATCAGCTGGAAGACGACCACCAGCGACACGAGTCCGACGTCGCCGGTGAGCTCGATCATCAGTGAATCCGTGGCGAGGCGGGCGAGCCACGCGGTCGCGGAAGCGGCGGCGAGTCCGGTGAAGTAGAGGCGATAGTTCGCCATGCGCAGCGTCGAGAACATGTCTTGGAAGGTCGGTCGGATCGTGAGTACCGGCAGCGGCTCTGTGACCGGATGGTCCACGCCCGACACGGATGACATACGTCCACCGTACGGAGGCATCGTCGATCCAGCGCAATAATGGCTGGCATAACTGCTATTGGATCTGTGAATGAATCGGGATCCGGGCCCGGAGGAGCGCACATGTACGAACCGGATCTGCTGCGCTGCTTCGTCGCGGTGGCCGAGACGCGCAGCTTCTCGGAGGCGGGCCGGCAGCTCGGGATCAGCCAGCCGACCGTGAGCCAGCGGGTGCGACGGCTCGAGGAGCAGACCGCCCGCTCGCTAATCGCCCGCGACACCCGCAACGTCGCGCTCACCGACGGCGGGGAGGCCATGCTCGCGTTCGCCCGACGGACGCTGGCCGTGCTGGACGAGGCGCAGGCGTACTTCTCCGGCCCGGCGGAACGCGCCACCGTGCGCTTCGGAACCGCCGACGACCTCGCCCTCACCCACCTGCCCGGCATCCTCCGCGACTTCCGCCGCAAGAACCCGCGCGTCGACGTCGAGATCACCGTCGGGCAGTCCGCGGCCGTCATGCGGCGGCTGCGCGCGGGCGCCCTCGATCTCGTCTACGTGCGCCAGGAGCCCGGCATCGCCGAGGGCCGGATCGTGCGCCGCGAACAGCTCATCTGGGGCGCGCACCCCACGCTCCGCCTCGACCCGGCCGAGATGGTCCCGCTGGTCACCTACCCGCGCCCCAGCCCTTCCCGGGCCGAGGCCGTGGCGGCGCTCGAGGCCGCGGGCCGCCGCTGGAAGGCGACCTGCACGGTCCGCGACATCACCGGGATCCTCGCGGGCGTGCGCGCCGGGCTCGGCGTCGCGGTGTTCGCCGGCGGGATGATGCCGCCGGACCTGGTCCGCGCGGACGCCTCACTCGGACTGCCCCCGCTCGGCACGCTGGACTTCGCCCTGATCGACGATCCCGCGGCTCCGCGCGCGCCGATCGCCGCCCTGAGCGCCGCCATCATCGACTCGCATACCCGCGAAGCCCGTCAGCTGCCCGGCACGCCGGAGGCGTGAGCGGGAAGACACCCGCATGGCCGATCACTGTCGGCAAGGATCCGCTCCCGCCGGAGTCGCGCGGACAGCGGCGCCGTAGCCCAGCCGTCCACGAGTGACGATAATCAGCACGATGGCAGTGCCGGTGAAGCCGATCAGGACGGGCAGCAGACCGTAGTCGTTGAAGATCGGGGCCGGGAAGAGCGGCGACGCCACCTTGTTCGCGAACGTGTTGAACGACGCGTGCATCAGCATCGTGATGAGCACGCTGCCCGCGGCGTGGTTGAACACCCAACTCATCATGATGGTCAGCGCCGTGATCATGATCACGAACATGACCATGTTCGAGATTGCGGGAGGCGTCCAGACGCCGCTCCAGAAGAGCGGGAAATGCCACAGCGCCCACAGCACGCCGAGGATCACACTGCCCAGCAGCGGCCCGTGACGCTCCTGTAGTCGCGGCAGTGCGAATCCTCGCCATCCCGGCTCCTCGCCCAGCGGTCCGCCGAGGAAGAAGGTCAGCAGGAACGCGAACGGATAGCCGAGCAGCAGCGTTCCGAGGATCGGCTGGTACGTCGCCAGCGCACCGGGGACGACGATCGTGCCCAGCACGATGATGAGCGGCACGCCGACCAGCAGGAACAGGTACCAGATGAGGCCCACGCGCCACTGCACGTACCGACGCAGCAGGTGGCGAACTCCGCCCTTGCCCTCCGTCACGCCGGTCATCACGAACGCTCCCACGGTGGGGCCGAAGGTCGCCAACGGGATGAGGATCGCCACCACCACCTTGGGCATCGCCGGCAGCACGCCCTGCGCCGCGAGCACCACCGGCAGCTCGACGAGCCAGGCGAAGAGATAGGCGATCACGAAGAAAGCGGTGAGCGGGTGTCTGGCGAGCAGGCCGCCGCGTGCCGCACGGGAAGAACGACGGGCTCCGTCTGTGGCAGTCATGCGTCCAGCCTTTCCGGCCCCCGACATCCCCACGACGATGTGGATCAGGTGCGCGTCATGGCTCAGTGTTCCACTCGACCGGTCCCGCCACCATAGGAGCGACAGGGGCGCCGTGGCCGCGACACTGATCGAGCAGCTCGAGGCGTGGGTGCGTGTGCGGATCCAGTACCCATGCCGTCTCAACGCTCGCCAGCGCCGAACTGTCCGATCTCACGAGAGTTGTCATCAGGTGAGACGTGGTTCCCGCGGAAATCCGCGGGAACCACGATCGTTCCGTGGAGCGATCTGTCTCACGAGAGGTGTCAGAATTTCGCGGAGTGCTTTTCTCGCGAGCCGTCGAGCGACCAAATTCTCGGCCTTGAGGACGTTCATCAACATGAAGATCGAGGGTGGGTCCAGTTTTCGCGAGCCCGCCATCACTGCCCCGATGCTTGCACCGTCCCACTGCGGTCTCGATCTGCCTGCGCTCATCCTGCCGGGCGGACCAGGTGGTCGAGGAGGCGCCGCAATTCGTCAGGACTAATGGGTCGACGGGCCAAGACCGGCACGATGATCGCCCCAACGATCGCGAGTCCGAGCAGATCGACCGGAGCATCCTCGGACAACTGGTCCATCCGGACGGCGCTGGCAAACCGGAGCGACAGCGCCTGATCCATTCCGAGCATCTCCGCAAGACGGTCACCCACCGCGCCGTCTTCTGCAGCAGCGGCGACCAGAGAGCGCAACAGCGCAGCGCCCCCCGGATCTGAGACGACCGCGATGACCGATTCGAGCCACACGTTCAGGTCAGCCCGCAAATGCCCCGTGTCGGGTATCTCGATCTCGATCGGCATGAGCCGACCTTCGCTCATGCAATCGGTGATCAGGGCGCCGCGAGACGGCCACCACCGATAGATGGTCTGCTTTCCGACGCCCGCTTCTTTCGCGATGCCCTCCATCGTGAGGTTGTCGTAGCCCTGCTTCGCGAGCAGGCGGGCCGTCGCGTCGAGGATCGCGTCTCGTGCCGCTGCGCTCCGTACCGGGCCATTTCGATGTTCCGACATGTTTCCAGCCTAGCGTCAGACTCTAGACGAGACGTACCGTATGCTCTACGTATTCCCACTCCTCGACCGGAAGTCTTCCTCGTGGCATCTCTGCTCTCTCGCTTGGCCTTGTTCGCAGCTCGACGCGCCTGGGCGGTGATCATCGCCTGGATCCTGATCCTCGGAGTCTCGATCGGAGCATTCCTCGCGGCATCAGCACCACTGACGAACAGCTTCGACATCCCGGGTACAGCTTCGGGTGCGGTCACGGATCAGCTGGCCAAGAAGCTTCCTGATGCCGCCGGCGGCACCGGCACCGTGGTCTACCGCACGGATGACGGTTCCGCTCTCACTGCCGATCAGCGGAAGCGGATCTCTGACCTCACGGCGTCTGCTGCGAACCTCGATGGTGTCGCCGCCGTCGTCGACCCGTTCGACGCGCAGCAATCCGTCGCAGACCAGAAGAAGAAGCTCGACGACGGCCGCGCGCAGCTCGCATCGGGCCGCGCAGACCTCACAACCGGTCAGGAACAGCTCGACGCCGGTCGCGCTCAGCTCGACGCAGCTCAGCAGCAGCTCACCTCGGCTCGCGAGGAGGCCGTCGCCGGCGGTGCTCCCGCGGACCAGATCGCGGCGATCGATGCCCAGCAGGCGCAGCTCGACGCACAGACCGCCGCCCTGCAGCAGCAGCAAGCCACCCTCGACTCGTCACGTGCCAAGCTCGAGTCCGGCGCCGAGCCCCTCGACCTCGGCGAGGAACTGCTCGGCTTCGCCGACGGGATCAGCGTCGTCTCGGAAGACGGCTCGACCGCGATCGTGAACATCTCCTTCACACAGCCGCGCCTCGAACTGAGCACGGAAGTCAAGCAGAGCGTCATCGACCACTTCGATAAGACGCCCGTCGACGGAACTGACGTCTCTTTCGCGACCGACATTGCCCAGGGCGCCCCCCAGCTCTTCGGCGTCGGCGAGGCTCTCGGTCTCGTCTTCGCCGCGATCGTTCTGATCGTCCTGCTCGGCTCCCTCGTCGCCGCATCGCTCCCGATCGTCACTGCGCTGGTCGGCGTTGGCGTCGGCGTCACCGCTTCACTCGCGTTCTCGGGCGTGATCAGCATGGCGTCCCCCACGCCGGTGCTCGGTCTGATGCTCGGGCTCGCGGTCGGCATCGACTACGCGCTGTTCATCATCAACCGGCACCGCAAGCAACTGCTCGCAGGAGTCGAAGTCCGCGAATCGATCGGCCTCGCCAACGGCACGGCCGGCACCGCGGTCGTCTTCGCAGGCTCGACCGTAATCGTCGCACTGCTGGCCCTGAACGTCACCGGCATCCCGTTCCTGGGTCTGATGGGAACCGTCGGTGCGGTCTGCGTCGCGGTCGCCGTCCTCATCGCGATCACGCTCGCCCCCGCCATGCTGGCCCTGCTGGGCGAACGACTGCTCCGCCGCAAAGCACGCACACGCATCGGTCGCCAAGTCGCCGTGAAGCCCGCACGGCCGATGTCGACCGTGCGCGCCATCGTGACGGTCGCCGTGTCAGTCATCGCTCTGCTGATCATCGCCCTCCCCGCCCTGTCAATGCGGCTCGGCCTGCCCGACGGCGCCAGCGAACCGGAAGGTTCCACCGCCGCACACGCGTTCCAGATCGTCGGCGACGAATTCGGCGCCGGCGCGAACGGCCCTCTCCTCGTCACCGCGTCCGTCCCTGGCGGCGTCTCGGACGACGATCTCCTCGCCACCCAGGTCGACATCGCCCGCACACTCGCTGATCAGGACGACGTCGTCGCCGTGGCCCCCATCGCCGCCTCCGATGACGGCACGCTCCTCGCGTTCCAGGTACTCCCGAAAGCGGGCCCGAACAGCGCGTCCACTGCGGAACTCGTTCAGGATCTCCGCTCACTGCCGCCCGTCGATGGAAACATAACGCTCGGCGTCGCCGGTCAGGCAGCCACCAACATCGACATCTCCGACGGACTCAGCGCGGTACTGCCGCTGTACCTCACCGTCGTCGTCGGGTTGTCCCTGCTCATCATGATCGTCGTCTTCCGCTCGATCCTGGTGCCGATCATCGCTACGGGCGGGTTCATCCTGTCGCTGTTCGCGACCTACGGGCTGGTCACCGCGGTGTTCCAGTTCGGGTGGGGTGCCGATCTGATCGGCCTGCATGCGGTCGGTCCGATCCTCAGTTTCCTTCCGGTCATCCTCGTCGGCATCCTGTTCGGACTCGCGATGGATTACCAGCTGTTCCTCACCTCGGGGATGCGGGAGGCGTACGCGCACGGCGCGAACGCCCGCCTCGCCGTCGCACAGGGCTTCCAGTCCGGGAAGTCGGTCGTCATCGCGGCGGCACTGATCATGATCGCCGTGTTCGGCGGGTTCGTCTTCTCGGAGTCCACGATCATCCGGGCGATCGGCTTCGGTCTTGCGTTCGGCGTGCTCCTCGACGCGTTCGTCGTGAGGATGCTGCTCATGCCCGCCCTGATGCACCTCCTCGGTCGCGCCGCGTGGTGGCTGCCGCGTAGGCTCGACCGCATCCTGCCTGACGTCGACATTGAGGGCGCAGCGCTCGAGCGCACGCACCCGCACCCGCACGCCTGATCCGCAAGACGAACGCAAGGAGCAACGATGAACACGGCAGTCATCACCGGCGGCGCCGGCGGAATGGGCCTGGCGACCGCGAAGCTGCTCGGCCACGACCACCGGATCGTGATCGCCGACCTCGGCCAGGACCGCATCGACGACGCGGTCAAAGAGTTGACCGGCCTCGGCATCGCAGTGTCCGGGGTTGTGTGCGACGTCACCGACGACCAGTCCGTCCGCGACCTCCTGACCGCGGCCGCGGCCAGCGGAAACCGCGTACGCACCGTCGTGCACACGGCCGGCGTCAGCCCGCAGATGGGCAAGCCCGACCTCATCGTGCGGATCAACGCGCTCGGCACAGTGAACATCGCGCGAGCCTTCCTCCCCCTCGCGCAGGAAGGCGACGTCCTCGTCAACGTCGCCTCCTACGCGGGTCACGCCCTTCCTGCGATCCTCATCCCTACCCGAACGTTCCCGCTCGCGGAGACCGACCCGGCACGGTTCGTGCGCAGCCTGGTCCGTCGAGCAGCTCTCGTCGGACGCAAGCAGCACGCCGGATTCGCGTACGCCCTGAGCAAGGCATACGTGATCTGGTACAGCGAACAACTCGCCGCGCGCTTCGGAGCGCGAGGAGCGCGGGTCGTCTCAGTATCACCCGGAAGCTTCGAAACGGCTATGGGCCGCCTCGAAGCCGACCACGGCGCCGCGGACCTCCTCAAAACTGCCGCCCTGAAACGCTTCGGCAAACCCGAGGAGATCGCCGCAGTCCTCGCCTTCTGCGCGAACGAGGCTCCCGGCTACCTCACCGGCACCGATGTCCTCGTCGACGGCGGAACACGCGCCGGCAAGCGCAAAGGGCAGAGGATCTCAGCGTGACCGATTTCACGATGCTCCTGGCTCCCGTACGCACTTCGGCTGCTCTGCCGCAGCGGGACGAGCCGTGTGTGTTTAGAACCTGCTCGTGAGGCCCCGTCGCGGCTCCACCCAGAGCAGAGCGACGATTCCGTCTCTGCCTACGGATACACGCGACGTCCCAGCGGAAAGAACCACAGCTCCCGGAGGCAGCCGCTCTGCGGCCGCTCGCACCTCTCCGCCGAGCACGACGACAGCATCCATCCCCGCTTCTATCTGGTCGGCGCCGCGACGGATCTCCCACCGCAAAAGCCCGCTCGACCGACGGGACATGAGGTTCACCACCGTGACGCGATGGCCACCGGTGTCGGCGGAGACGTGATCCTCGCCACGGAACGCAACCCCGGTGCGCGGCAGCACGCGCCGCTGGAGGCCGTCGATTTCGAGCGTCACCCCTTCGGAGCTGAGTGGAATAAGGACTCGGTCAGATCCGAGGAACGGTGAGAACGGCATGCGTCCTTCGATCTCGGCGAGGCTGATGCGCCACGCGGGTCGTGCGGCGAGCACCCGCGTGACCCCGAGTCCGTTGGCCCAGGGTTCGGGTTCGATGTCGCCAGGACGGACGATCTCGAGGTCAGCGCGGGTGCGGTGCAGCATGGCGTTCGTCTCAGCGGATCGCGGTGGGACCGGTTTCGCCGGTGCGGACGCGGATCACCTGGAGCACATCCGTCACCCAGATCTTGCCGTCGCCGATCGCGCCGGTGCGTGCCGCCTCCTGGATGGCATCGAGCGCGGTCTCGAGCTCGTCGTCGTTGACCACGGTCTCGATGTAGATCTTCGGGAGGAAGTCGACCTTGATGCGCTGGGAGCGGTAGACCTCGACCTTGCCGGTCTGGGCGCCGTGTCCTTTCGCGTCGAGGATCGTCATGCCCGCGATGCCGACCTCGGCGAGCGCTGTCTTGACGGGTTCGAGAGCACTGGGCTGCACGACGGCGGTGATGAGCTTCATGATGATGTCCTTTCTCGGTGGGCGGCGCTCAGGAGCGCACGTCGTCCAGGTCGTAGGCGGTCTCGGCGTGGAGGGTCGTGTCGAGGCCGGTGACCTCGGTGCCGTCGGCGACCCGCAGGCCGACCGTGACCTTCAGCAGCCACGAGATGAGTGCGGTCACGACGAACGTGTAGACGAACACCGCCACGATCGCGAGAGCCTGCGTGCCGAGCAGGCCCCAGTCCCCGCCGAAGAAGATGCCTGTGGCGCCCGCGGGCGAGGCGGGATCGGCGAGGAACCCGATCGCGAGAGTTCCGAAGATGCCGGGGAACATGTGGATAGCGACGGCGTCGAGCGCGTCGTCGTAGCCCACCTTTTCCTTCAGGCTCAGTGCGGCGAACGCGACGACACCGGCGAGAAGGCCGATGATGATCGCGCCGACGGGCGAGACCGAGTTTGCGGCGGGTGTGATGGCGACGAGTCCGGCGAGCACGCCCGATATCGCACCCAGGGAGGTCGCTGCCTTCCGCACGATCTGCTCGACGATCAGCCAGCCGAGCAGTCCGGCGCACGCGGCGATGAGGGTGTTTGTGACGGCGACGCCCGCGCTGTCGTTGATGCCGCCGGAGGATCCGCCGTTGAAGCCGTACCAGCCGACGAGCAGGAGCCCGCCGCCGACGATCGCGATCGGCAGGTTTCCGGGGCGGCCCACGTGCGGGAAGTCCCGGCGCTTGCCGAGGAAGAACGCGAGCACGAGGGCTGCGACGCCCGCGTTCATGTGCACGGCCGTGCCGCCAGCGAAGTCGATCGCGTGCAGCTGGTTGGCGATCCAGCCGCCGACGGTCGAGCCGTCAGCCGAGTCGAACGCGAACACCCAGTGAGCGACCGGGAAGTAGACGAACGTGGCCCACAGGCCGCTGAAGATCAGCCAGGTCGAGAACTTCATGCGACCCTCGACGGCGCCGCCGATGATGCCCACCGTGAGTCCGGCGAAGATCAGCTGGAACACGGCGATGAGGATCGCGGGCACGGTGCCCTCCGGCGTCTCCGCGCCGAGGAGCGACTGGATGCCGAACAGGCCGATCGGGTCGCCGATGATGCCGGCACCGCCGACGGAGTTCCCGAGGGTCAGACCGTAGCCGTACAGGACCCAGAGCACGGCCGTGACGGCGAAGCCGCCGAACACGATCATCATCGTGTTGAGGATGTTCTTCGTGCGCGACAGCCCGCCGTAGTACAGGGCGAGTCCGGGCAGCATGAGGGTGACGGCGACGGTGGCGGTCAGCATCCATCCCGTGTTCACCTGCGAGGTGATATCCATGTCGATCTCCTTTCGGGTAGGGGGTCTAGCGGGTGAGACGGTGGGGTCGGTCAGCGCGTGAGAAGGTCTTGGAGCACGTCCGCCAGTGCCTCCACTCCGGCGCTGACATCGTCGGATTCAGCTGTCTCGGCGGGAGTGTGCGAGGCCCCGGTGGGGTTGCGGACGAAGAGCATTCCGGTGGGGATGATGTCGGCGAGCACACCGGCGTCGTGACCCGCCCCCGTGTCGAGAACCGGAGCAGCTGGTAGCACGGCCTGCAGGCGATCACGCAACGACGCGTCGAACTCGACCGTCGGCGAGAACGACTGTTCGACCACGGTGACGCTGCATCCCTCTGCGTCCGCCGCCTTGTCGGTCATCGTCGTCACGACATCGACGATGCGGCGCACGGCATTGCCATCCCGATGCCGCACGTCCATCCACAGGTCGACCGAGGAGGCGATGACGTTCGTGCCCCCTGGAGTGACCTTCACTCGCCCGACGGTTCCGCGAGCGTCGTCGACTGCCAGTGTCTGCTCACGCAAGCTTCGGATCGTCTCAGCGGCGACGACCACGGGATCCTGTCTGTCGGCCATCCGTGTGGCACCGGCATGGTCCCCTCGTCCTTCGATCCGCACGTGCCACCGGCCGTGCGCGATGATCGCGCCTGCGAGCGCGACCGGCTGCGCAAGGTCGACGAGCCCGCGTCCCTGTTCGACATGCAGTTCAACGAATGCCGCAATGTCCGCGAGACGTGCAGGGTCAGGACCAATGAGTGCGGGATCGAGCCCGGCAGCTGAGGAAGCGTCGGCGAACGAGTGCCCTGCGTCGTCGACCAGTGCGCGAACCTGATCCGGATCCACGACGCCGGCGAGCAATCGGGAGCCCAGGCAGGCGATGCCGAACCGCGATCCCTCCTCCTCGGGGAACACGGCGACGGCGAGCGGACGCACCGGCGTCACGCCGCGGTCCCGAAGGACATCGACCGCAGCGAGAGCACTCGCGACACCAAGAGGGCCGTCGAAGTTGCCGCCGCCGGGGACGGAATCGAGGTGCGAGCCGGTGACGATCACGTCACGGCGCCGCCCGGCGTCCTGTGGGCGCTCCGCCTCCCACCAGGCCCAGATGATGCCGTTGCCGTCAGTCTCCACGGTCAGCCCGCGCTCCTCGGCGCGAGCTTTGAACCACGCGCGCAGTTCCATCTCGGCGGGTGAGAAGACCGGACGCGAGTACCCGCCGCGCTCCGTATCCACGCCGATGCCGAGGATTTCGGCCAGAAGGGCGTTGGCATCGGCGTAGGTCGTCGATCCCATGTCACACCCCCGCGAATCGCTGGCCAACGGCGCGGAACCGCTCGGATGCGCGCTGCGAACCCGCCACCAGGTCGAGGACGAGCTCACCGAGGAGAGGAGCGAACTTCGCGCCCTGTCCCGAGCATGGCGAGAGGACCGTGATGCCATCGACACGGTCGATGATCATGTCGTCGCGCGGCACGTTTGTGAACAGGCACGTGGATTCGGCATAGGGCGTCGTCAGCAGCCCCGGTGCGAAGCGTTCGACGAAGTCGACGACGCGGCCGCGGTTGCCGGGATCGATCTGGCCGTCTTGATCGCGCGCTGACGGGATCACGCGTCCGCCGTTGTACTCGGCAACCTTCTGGCCGCAGAACTGCGCATCGCGTCCGCCGGGCAGACTGTAGGTCTGGATGTCTTCGCCCTTGTAGATGAACGTCGGCCACGATGTGGCAGCCCCCAGAAGGCCCTCTCCGCAATCCCTGGCGTCACGGTAGAGGAAGTGGAACGCGTTCTCCTGCCGAACCTCGAACTGGGGGAGCGCATCCGCGAATCCGCTGGGCAGGTCAAGCTCGCCGAGCAGTGCCGGCAGCCAGCCGCCGGCGGCGACGACGACCTGCTCGGCATGCACCGTGTCGCCGTTCGTCGAGGTGACCAGGTAGCCGGATCTCGCGTGGTGCACCGATACGGCCTCCCAGCCCAGGCGCACCTCGGCGCCGGCGGCTCGGGCGAGGGCTACCATCGCCTCGACGGCGGACTCAGCGTCGATGACTCCGGCCGAGGGGTGCCACAGCACGTCACTGTCGAAGTTCAGCTGCGGCCATCGTGCCTTGGCGCTTCCGGCGGCGAGGAGCTCGTGTTCGATGTCGTTCGTCTCGAGGGCGTTGGCGAGTCCGCGCGGGTCGCGCACGATGCCGCAGTCGAGTGCCCCGCTCGGGGTGATCAACTGAGCCCCACTCGATGCCTCGAGCTCTGCCCAGCCACGCTGCGCCTGCACGACCAGATCGACGTAGAACGGGTCATGGTAGGCGTAGCGGAAGATCCGCGCCGACCCGTGAGAGCTGCCGAGATGGGATGCCGGCACATCACGTTCCAGCAGGACCACCTCAGCGCCCGACTGAGCCAGGCGCCACGCGGCGGATGCTCCGCTCAGACCGGCGCCGATGATCGCATATCTCGCAGATTCGGCGACTGCTTCCGCGCCTCTCTCTCCCATGGTCAGGCCAGGTCCGGCGCGTCCCAGAGGTTCAGCTTCGTGCCGATCCCCTGCGCGACGGCGTTCTCGTAGACGGTCTTCGCCCAGGCGACGTCTTCGACACCCATACCGCCGACGCTGAACAGCACCGGCTGCTCGTCGAACTCGCGCCCGGGCACCGTGCCCTCGAACACGTCACCGATGTTCACGACGCGGGACTCGTCGAGCTCGCCCGCCTCGATCAGGTCTTGCCAGTAGAGGCCGATCATGCCGAACGCGGTCTCGTGCGAGGGAGCCGGGTACTCCTCGGCCCACGCCTCATAGATCTTCTTGGCGTCGGCGATCAGTCGCGCCTTGCCCGACAGTGTGTATTCCTTGTCCATGCGCAGGTTCGCGGGAAGGCTCAGGAACGCGCCGGGCTTGATCCAGTCCCCGTCGATGTAGGGATAATTCTCCGAGCCGACGAGTCCGGTCACGGCCTCGGAGACGATGTCGGAGTCGCGCACCGCGGCCTCGACGGTCTCGGCGATCTCGATGGTCGTGAACTGGGGGTAGTGCTCGCGCACGTAGTCGGCGAATGCCTCCGAGGTCGAGCGGCGGCGGCCGTTGATCCGGATCGTGTCGAGGGTGGGCCTCGCCGTCGTCATGGCGTGCAGGGCGCTCTTGTTCATCGCGCCAGGGCCGATGATGCCCAGAGACTTCGCGTTCACCGGCGCGAGCTTCTTCGCGGCCGCGCCGGGAACAGCGGCCGTTCGGTACGCGCTCTCGAGGTTGCCGGACATGATCGCGAAAGGGGCGCCAGTCTCCTTGTCGTTCAACACGATGAGGTGGATCGAACGGGGCAGGCCCTTCTCGCGGTTGTCGATGTTCGACCCGTACCATTTGACCCCGGCTGTGTCGAAGCGCCCACCGAGGTACCCCGGCATCGCCATGAAGCGGCGATCGGCCGCATCGAGCGGCATGGCCGGGAAGGGCGAGTTCGCAGGGAACCCGATCTGTGCGCCGTGCGAGTTCGCCGAGCTGCCCGCCATCCGGTAGTCGCCCTTGGCGACCAGGATCAGCACCTCCTCCATCACCTCCATGCAGCGGGCCATGTCCTTCATGCCCGCTGCGATCACCTCGGGCTCGCTCAGGTAGAGCATGTCGATGCGGGTGCGGGGCTCGCTGTCAGCAGTCATGGTGAATCCTCCGGGTCGGGGTGCGTGCTGACCAGAGAACAGCTGTTCACAACCCCAGGTCAAATACCGTTTCTGAGCCGGATTGATAGCATTTCGCTCGCAATCCCCCGGAAACGACGCGGTAATACGAAACCCGTATCGTGCCTGCATGGAACTCCGTCAATTGCGCTACTTCATGGCTGTGGCCGACGAGCTCCACTTCGGCCGAGCAGCACAGAAGCTGCACATGTCGCAGCCGCCGCTCAGCGTTCAGATCGGGCGCCTCGAGCGCGAATTCGGCACCACTCTCTTCGACCGCAGCACCCGGCGCGTGCAGCTCACACCGGCCGGACGTCACCTCCAGGAGTCGGCACGCAGGATCCTCGCCGAGGTCGACTCCGCGCGAGCCGACATGCGCGATTACGTGGACGGCCTGACGGGCCAGCTCAGCGTGGGATTCGTCAGCTCGGCGAACTACACCGTGCTCCCCGATGTCGTCCGGCTGTTCCGTGCGAGAAGTGCGAAGGTCGCGCTCACTCTGGTACCTCTCACCTCGGGTGAGCAGATGGAGCGTTTGAGGGACGGAAGACTAGACGTGGGCATCGTGCGCGACGAGAACCCGGCGGCCGACCACGTTTCGTCCGTTCCCCTCACCGCGGAAGTGGTGTTCGAAGAGCGTCTCGTCGCCTGCCTGCCGATCGGACATCCGCTTGCTCAGCGAATCGAGGTGACCGTCGACGAGATCGTCGCAGTGCCGATGATCTCCTATCCTCGATTGCTCATGCCCGGCTTCGTCGATCGCGTGACAGAGGTGCTCTCCGCTGCCCCTCACGCTGCGAACGTGATCCAAGAGGTCGTGCATCAGGAGACCGCGCTGGGCTTCGTCGCCGCCGGCGTCGGCGCGAGCATCCTGCCCGCGTCCGTCCGTCAGCTCATTCCGGCATCCATCGCCGTCGTCCCCCTCGCCGGCGCCCCGACGACGCGACTGCTGGCCGTGCGCCAGACGAGAACGATGGACGATGTGCGGGGCACCGCCTTCATCGAGTGCCTGCGCGACGCGGCAGCATCGTCACGGGTGCTCACTGGCTCGCAGACCTCGAAGCGGTAGCCAGGGCCGCAAGATTCCACAGGGCAGCGACAGACGAGTCGACCTGCTCGCGACCGATGGCGCCGCTCACGAACTGCAGCACGAGTCCGTCAAGCGCTGCGAAGACGGCGCGCGCAAGGGCGTTGTCCTCATCGTTGGCCGAATCCCCGAACATGCTGCGCGAGACTTCGGAGGTGTACTGGTCGTACATCGCCATGATGTGATCGCGGATCGCCTCGTCGCGACTGGCTTCGAGGATCATCTCGAACTGATAGACGTGCAGGTCCCTCTCTTCACTGAGAGTGGACCACAGCGCCGACCTGTAGTCCTCAGCCGAGTCGAGGAACCCGGCCAGGTGCGAATCGTTCAGGGCGGTCGACGCAGACCACTCGAGGGCGGCGGATGCCAGCGATGACAGCGAGCCGAAGTGGTGGGCGACCAGAGAATTGTTCACTCCAGCCTCCTGCGCCACCTTGCGGAACGTCATACCGTGCAGGCCGTGGCGGGCGACGACGCGCACCGCGGCTTCGATAAGAGCCTCGCGGCCGGTGCCGTATTTGATGCGCTGCGGTTCCTCGGCCATGTTGGCACCTTACCTTCCTCGACCGCCGGCAGGCACCAGAATTGAGCAAATGCTTGACATTGAATTCAGCACCTGCTCAAATGACTTCACCATCCGCCTTGTTCAAGGGAGAACGCCATGGCGTTGACCAGTACAGAACCCGCCGCCGAGCAGACCACCGCACTGAAGCGCAACAGTCTCGGCGTGGTCGGCGTCGCGTTCTTCGTTATCGCCGCCGCCGCCCCCATGGCGGCCTTCGTAGGAGCCGCCCCAGTCGTCTTCTCCATCGTCGGGAGCGGCGCACCTGCCGTCTACATCATCGTCGCCGCCATCATCGCCGTGTTCGCCGTCGGGTACTTGAAGATGAGCCGTCACATCACCAACGCCGGAGGCTTCGTCGCCTACATCGCCCGAGGGCTCGGCTCGCGCGCCGCAACGGGCTCTGCGGGCATCGTAGTGGTGACCTACCTCGCGCTGCAGATCGGACTCGTCGCCCAGTTCGGAGTCTTCGCGCAGCAGCTGGCAGCAAGCGCCGGACTCGACGTCCCGGTGTGGGTGTGGGTGATGCTCGCGATCGCCATCACGACGGTCCTGGTCATCCGCGGCGTCGATCTCAACATGCGCGTCCTCGGCTTCATCATCGCGCTCGAGGTGATCGTCGTGGCCGTACTCATCGTCGGCATCCTCATCGCCTTTCCCGGGAAGGATCCGTCTTTGGTGAGCTTCAGCCCTGCGGTCCTTGCGAACCCTGGGGTGGGCGTCGCCGGCCTATTCGTATTCACCTGCTTCACGACATTCGAGGCGACGACGGTTTTCGCCGAAGAAGCGAGGAACCCTCGCCGGACGATCCCCATCGCCTTGTTCGTCGTCATCGGCTTCGTCGCCGTCTACTACACCCTCGCCACCTGGGCCGTGAGCTATGGGCTCGGCGCTGACAACGTCCAGAAGGCCTCGGCCCACAACCTCTCCGGTGTCATCTTCGACCTCGCCGCGCGAGCTGTGGGTCCCTGGCTCTCGCTTGTGATGCAGATCCTGGTGCTGACGAGCTTCCTCGCGATGCTGATCGGTGTGCAGAACATGTTCGCGCGATATTGCTTCGCCCTCGGACGCGCACGCGTGCTCCCTCAGGTGTTCGCGCGAGTCTCACGGGTCAAGCGCGCACCACATGTCGCCGCACTGGTGGATGCCGCCCTCTGCGTGATCGTCCTCGCGATCTTCTTCGCCGCAGGCGCCGACCCCATCGTCGTCATCTACGCGTGGTTCGTCGCGCTGGGAACCATCGGCTTCATCACCATGATGACTCTCGCCTCGGTCGCCATCCTCACGTTCTTCATCCGCGAACGCCTCGAGACCGGATTCTGGAGCACGAAGTTCGCTCCGATCCTCGCGCTCCTGTTGAACGGAGCGGTGCTGGTGATCGCGCTGTCGAATTTCGACGTCCTCCTGTTCGGCGACGGCACCGTGGCGAAAGCGATGCTCTGGCTCATTCCCATCGCCTTCATCATCGGGTTCATCATCCCGAGCTTCCGCAAGGACATCGATTTCAAGGTCGTCGCGATCGCCTGACCGACGCCCGCCCTCACTCCTCGCCCCGAAAGGAATCCCCACAGTGAACTCCACCGACTCGAAGGTCCACGCACAGGGCTTCATCGCCCAGGACGACTGGCCTGACGTCTCCGCGATGATCGACGGCTTCGGCGAGCCCAGTCTGCCGGCGAGCACGGCACTTGTCGGCCAGACGATCGACATCCGTTTTGACGATGGCCGGACGATCCGGCACGACTTCCACTCCGCGCAGGAACTCACGAGGACCGTCATCGTCGGCCCGCACATCGGCTCCTCCGCAACGCTCGCCTATCGCGCCGTGGAAGTGCGTCCGGGAATCCAGATCATCGATGTGGTCGAGGGCGCAGGCGCCGACACCCGTGCTGTCACGTTCGTGATCGATCTCACGGATGGCAGAGTCACCGCCGCCGAGAGCGGCATCACGCTCACCGATGGTGCAGGACGCACAGACACGCTCTTCCTCTCCGGGCGAATCCGAGGGAAGGGCGAGATCGAGCCGCGGCCCAGCAGCGACGAACTCGTCGGCAAACGGATCTACTACCGATACAGCGAGACAGAGCGATACGAGCACATCTACCTCAACGGAGGAACCTTCGTCTGGCATTGCATCTCTGGTGCCGAGTCCGGTCTCGCGGATGTGGACCAGACGAAGACCTTCGAACTGGCAGACGGGCTTGTCATCTTCTTCTGGAAGGAGAGCGTGATGCCCGTGGAGAGCTTCCTGGTCGTGGATCTGTATGAGAAGCGTTCCATTGGACGGATGTTCTGCTGGGAGAACTCCACGCAGAGCGTTGTCCACATTCCCTTCGACAGCCGTTTCACGATCCTCAACGAGACCACTTACCCGAACGACTGATCCGCTCACGGATCAGAAAGGCACGATGATGTCCGATTTCACCAGCAATTCCAGTTTTGACCGTTCCGCGGCCGAGCCATTCGAGGTGGGGACGGTCCAGTGGACCCGCCGGCCGGGAGAAGGAGACCGCGAGGCGCTTGCGTCCGGATTCTGGTTCATCACCCCCGAGGAGACTCCCGGTCCGATGCGCGTGGTCGGACATGCCGACGAGACGGTCTACATCATCGAGGGCCATCTGCGTGTCGAGCCTGAGAACGGCGACGCATTCGAGCTGACCCCCGGATCTGTCGCGACGTTCAACAAGGACACAGCCGCCCTCTGGACCGTGCTTGCGCCGACCGTCGAGTTCTTCGTCTACTCCTGAAGGCTCGGTCATGACAGCGCAGGACTACGACGTCGTCGTCGTGGGAGCTGGCTTCGCGGGTCTCACAGCCGCCCGTGAGCTCACGTGGAGCGGCAGACGCGTCCTCCTCCTTGAGGCGCGGGACCGCATCGGCGGTCGCACATGGCTCGACCGACACCTCGGCCTCGACATCGAGCTGGGCGGCACATGGGTCCATTGGATCCAGCCCTTCGTCTGGGCGGAGCTGCACCGATACGGGCTCGGACTGGTTCCCAGTCCGGAGCCGGTGGCGGCGTGGCGGCCGGTCGATGGGCGTCCCGCGCCCATCACACCCGATGCCCTGCTCGACCTGCTCGACGCGCCGAACCAGGAACTCGGGCGCGCAGCACGGGAAGTCTTCCCTCAACCCTTCTCGCCTCTCCAGTCGGAGCAGGGCGCACTCCTGGACGACGCGCTACTGATCGACCGTCTCGATGCGCTGGACCTCGACGAGGAACGGCGCTCTCTTCTTCGGTCCTTCTGGGCATTGAACTTCAACGGACGACTCGACGACGCCGCGTACACGCAGGCCCTGCGCTGGCTGGCGGTGGCGAACGGCGATTGGCGTGTGCTGTTCGAGGCGTGCGCGAGCTACAAGATCGCCGGAGGTACGCGCGCGCTCGTGGAGGCGATCCTCTCGGATACGAATGCTGATCTTCGGCTCGGCGCCGACGTCGCATCGATCACAGATCGTCCTGACAGTCTGATCGTCGGCCTCGCGGATGGCTCCTCTGTCAGCACCGCATCAGTGATCGTGACAGCGCCACTGCACGCCCTCGGACGCATCCGCTTCGAGCCGGAGCTCCCCGTCGATACCGTGCGCACGCTCGACACCGGACAGGTGGGACTCGGAACCAAGATCTGGTTCTCCGTCGATGGCGAGCAACCGCATTTCGTCGCGTTCGGGGAGCACGACGCGCCCCTGAACTTCCTGCAATCGGAGTATCACATCGACGGGCGCACCATCGTCATCGGATTCGGTCCTGACGCTCATGCCATCGATGCCAGCGACCGGTCGACCGTGCAACAAGCCGTCGACCGGCTCGTAGACGGCCTCACCGTCATCGAGGTCGCCGGACACGACTGGACGAGCGATCCGCTCTCCGGGGAGACCTGGCCGATGCACCGCGCCGGCTACCTGAAGTCCGGGCTGCCTGCCATGCGAACAGCGCACGGACGGATCGTTTTCGCGGGCTCAGACTTCGCCGACGGATGGGGCGGATTCATCGACGGGGCCATCGAAAGCGGTCTCACCGCGGCGCGCAGCATCCTCAATCTCCAGCCATCCGGGTCCGCCGCCGCGCGGGTCCCGAACTCGACCTCACACGATCAGGAGTCATCATGACAAGCGCAATCAGCATCCTCGACGCCATCACTGTGCCCCAGTCCGCCGGTCGGGCGATCCCCGACGCCGCGACCCGTGAGACCATTGGTCACGCGCCGGTCCACACGCTCGCAGACCTCGAGGAGGCGATCGCGTCGGCTCGAACCGCGCAGCCGGCATGGGAAGCGCTCGGTCACGGGGAACGCAGCCGCATCCTGCATGCCGTCGCCGACGACCTCGATGCCAATGCCGAGGAACTCGCCGTGCTTCTGTCCCGGGAGCAGGGGAAGCCGCTCAACGGTCCCAACGCCCGCTTCGAGGTCGGCGCCTGCGCGGTGTGGACCCGTAACGCAGCCGACACCGTCCTGGAGCCGGAGGTCGTGTTCGAGGCGGGGACTGCGCGGGCGGACGTTCATTACGGTGCTCTCGGCGTCGTCGGCGCCATCGGTCCCTGGAACTGGCCGATGATGATATCCGTCTGGCAGATCGCACCGTCTCTGCGCATGGGCAACGCCGTGGTCGTGAAGCCCAGCGGTTTCACGCCGCTCAGCGTGCTCGCGCTCGTCGAGATCTTCAACCGGCACCTCCCGGACGGCGTCCTCACCGCCGTGACCGGCGACCGCGAGATCGGTTCCACTCTCGCCGCTCACCCCGATGTGGACAAGATCATGTTCACCGGTTCCACTCCGACCGGGCGCAAGATCGTCGAAGCATCTGCGAACAACCTCGCGCGACTCACTCTCGAGCTCGGCGGCAACGACGCCGGCATTGTCCTGCCTGGAACGAACGTCGCCGCGCACGCGGAGGATCTGTTCTGGGGATGCTTCATCAACACCGGGCAGACCTGCGCGGCCTTGAAGCGTCTCTATGTGCACGACTCCGTCTATGACGAGACCGTCGATGCACTCGCACAGCTCGCGCGCACGATGCCGATGGGTCACGGCCTCGAAGAGACGAACGTGCTCGGCCCGCTGCAGAACCAGAACCAATTCGATATCGTCCAGCGCCTCGTCGATGACGCCCGTGCGGCCGGTGCCAGGATCGTGGCGGGAGGCGAGGCGGCGGCGCACCTAGGACCGCTGTTCTACCAGCCGACCGTCGTCGCCGACATCACCGACGGCGCGTCACTCGTCGACGAGGAACAGTTCGGTCCCGCCATCCCCGTCATCCGCTACACCGACGTCGACGACGCCATCGCTCGCGCGAACGCCAGCGAGCAGGGCCTCGGGGCATCAGTCTGGTCCGACGATCCCGAGGCGGCTCTCGCTGTGGCCCACCGACTCCAGGCTGGAACGGTGTGGATCAACCAGCACGGCGCACTCAACCCTCAGGTCCCGTTCGGAGGCACCAAGGCCTCCGGCTACGGACAGGAGTTCGGCGCTGCAGGCCTGAAAGCCGTCGCCGCGCCGAAGGTCATCAGCCGATGACTTTCGCCGGTGCCAGCATCGAGAACGACGTCGTCGTCATCACTGGTGGCGGCACTGGGATCGGTGCCGCCATCGCCGACAGGTTCGCGGCCGAAGGAGCCCGCGTCGCGCTGCTGGGCCGGCGCCTTGGGCCGCTCGAGGACGTCGCGCGAGGCACGGGTGGTTTGCCGATCGTCGCCGACGCCGGCGATGCGGAATCGGTGAAGGCCGCCGTGGACAGCATCATCGCGACCTACGGACGCGTCGACACACTGGTGTGCAACGCGGGCGGGGGTGGGTTCGCGACTGTCGGGAACACCGATGACGCCGACTGGACGGCGTCTATGCACGCCAACCTCCACACTGCTTTCACGGCCTCGCGGGCGTTCCTTCCCTCCCTGGCGCTCTCTCGCGGTCGCATCGTGATGATCGCTTCACTCTCGGGCCTTTTCGCGGGCCCGGCCATGGCGGGGTACACGACCGCGAAGCACGCCGTCATCGGGCTGACGAAATCTCTCGCACGGGACTACGGATCCTCAGGTATCCGCGTGAACGCGATCTGCCCCGGGTGGGTCCGCACGCCGCTGGCCGACGAGGAGATGGACGAACTCGTAGAGCATCTCGAACTCGGCAACCGCGACGAAGCGTACAACCTGGTGACGACAGACCTTCCACTGCGCCGAGTGGCCGAGCCGTCAGACGTTGCGGCCGCCGTGCGGTTCCTCGGTTCCAATGAGTCGGCTTACATCACAGGAGCAACTCTGGTCGTGGACGGCGGGGCGCACATCGTCGATGTGCCAACACTCGCCTTCGAGAAGGCAAGGGCCTAGTGGACCTCGGTATCAATGGGCGGGTTGCTGTCGTCACCGGAGGCGCATCCGGCATCGGTCAGGCGTGCGTCACAGCTCTGGCTGACGAGGGCGTCAGCGTCGCGATATTCGACCGAGATCCACGAGGAGCGGCGGTGGCAGCCGACCTCGCCCGCAAGGGGAAATCGGTCACCTCGCATGAGGTGGATATCACCGACGAGGAAAAGGTCAGCTCAGCGGTCGCGGACGTGATCGCGCATCACCGCGGACTCGACATCCTGATCGGCTGCGCCGGCATCTCCGGTCCCGTCGGCGTCAAGCTGGCGGAGACGGATGCGGCCGAGTTCGACCGTGTCCTCGCGATCAACGTGCGCGGAAACTACCTGATGGCCAAGCACACGATGCCGCATCTCGAGAGAAGCGAGATAGGCACGATCGTCATGGTGGCATCTGATGCAGCATTGGTTGCCTTTGAGGGCATGGCGGCATACAGCACGTCGAAAGCGGCGGTCGTGATGCTCGCTAAGTCGATTGCCGTCGACCACCCGCGCGTCCGAGTCAACGCACTCTGCCCCGGAATCGTCGACACCCCGATGTCCCGAGCCGACCTTGGCCGAGTCGAGCACGGTTTCGAGGGCACTGGACTGTGGAGTTTGACGCTCTTTGGCGGTGTTCTGTGATCGCTTTGTGTCGCTAGCCTCGATCTTTCGTCGGCCGCTTGAGCTCGAGCGATCGAGCGTCGACGCGCCCGCTTGGGCCTGATTCTGGCATGGCGGTGCGACAGTGCGCCGCGTTGCGCTGCGGTGGCGGTTCTCCAGGTCCTCGGTCGTGACGGTCAGCAGGTCAGTGGGCTCAGCCGCTGGGTGCCGGGAGCGTGCGGAGTCGGCTGATCGCGGTGAGGGCGATCGTTGCCCAGTGGGACCGGTTGGAGAGGTGCAGGATCGTGCGGCGGCCGTGGCGGGCGATGGCTGCGGGGATCGTGAAGAGTCGGTGCCGGAGTCGTTTCGGTTCCCAGCGCCTGGCCTCGTGTTCGGGGTGGGCGAGGAGGCCGGCCCAGGCGGTGATCTCGGACGCGAGGGCGACGATCTGGGTCCAGATCCGGTTCTGATCGAACCCGTGTAACGGGAGGTTGCGGAGGCCTTGGTCTTTCGCGTTCCGGATGCGGTCCTCGCAGCGTGCCCGACGCCGGTGGCGCAGCTCGAGCTGTTGCAACTGGCCTCGCTTGCTGTTGGTCGCGAACGCGGTGAGCCGGTAGCCGTCGACGTCGCCGAAGCGGAGCTGCGCGCCGGGGTGGGGGCGTTCCCGCCGGACGATGACCCGCATCCCGTCGGGCCACCCGGTCATGTCGAGCAGTCCGGTGAGTTCGGCGACGGCGGCGCCGTCGCGGACGTCCCCGTCGGCGTCGAGCGCGGCCTCCCAGGCTTTGTGGTCGGTGATGAGTTTGTAGAGCTCAGGGGTGTGGAACGGGAGCGTGTAACCGACCGAGTACGACAGGCGGCGTTTGGTGAGCCAGGAGAGAAACTCTTTCGTGCCGCCGGCGCCGTCCGTGCGGATCAGGATGCTCTTGCCCGGCCGCGGGTTTCCGCTCGGCAGCTGGGCGAGCGCGGCGCAGGTGACGGCGATGTGGTCCGCTGCGGTGTTCGACCCCGCGTTCCCCGGCCGGAGCTTCACGGCCAGCATCTCCCCGGACCCTGCGGGCCCGTGGTCAGCGAATGCGATCAACGGATGGAAGCCGAACCCGCGTTTGAACGTCGCGGCTGCTTGCTCCTTCTCCGAGTGCGCGGTCAGCAGCGTCGCGTCCAGATCGATCACCAATGGCGACTCTGGCGATCGATCTGTGTCCGGCGCGTGCATGCCCGCCAGCGCCCACGCCGTCTCCCTCGCCGCCTGTCGGGCGGTGTCGATTGCGGCGAGGACCCGGTCGGCGTCCGCGGCCAACGCGGTGATCGTGCGGGACACCGTCGCATCCGACGCGACCAGACCGTAGACGCCCGGCTCGGCGCGGACCGTCGCGATGTCGCTGAGCGCGTCACCCCCGAGGGCGAGCGTGACCGCGAGATCGAGGATCACCTTGCCCGGGTCATGGGTTGCGAGCGGTTTCCTCCACGGCCCGAGCGCCCCAGACAGGGCCCGGTCCAGGCCCGTCGCGCGGATCGTTTCGGTCAACAGCACCCCGCCCGCATGACCGACCGCGGGCACGTCCGCAGTATCAACATCCACACGCGGATAGGCTCCGGTATTCTTCACCTTGAAGGTGCTCCTTGAACTGAGCGAACTGGTTTCTCGACAATTCCAATTCTCCCAGATCAGGAGCACTTTTCCCATCTACGACATGACCCTCGCGCCACTCAACGATGAAAGCCCGAGGCTAGTTGCCGATGACGAGGATGCTGGCGGCGGCTTCGATGACGTCGTCCGTGATCGTGTCCAGCTGGTTGATCTTCAGCACCCGATTGATCTGTGGGAAGAGGCGTTCGAGGAGGCGGAAGTTGCCGCGGGTGATGCGTTCGATCGCAGCAATTGCTTGCGCGTCGGTGAAGTCGTCAGGGTCGAGGGTTCTGCCGAGGCGTTTCCAGTGACGGTCGAGAACAAACAGGAGTTCTTCGCGGCCGAGGGCTCGGTAGTGGTGTGAGAATCCGAGGCGGCTGTAGAGCTGGGGGTAGTGGCGGAAGCGTTCGTCGACGCCGGGCATGCCGATCAGG
This sequence comes from Microbacterium panaciterrae, assembly GCF_039541635.1. NCBI lineage: Bacteria > Bacillati > Actinomycetota > Actinomycetes > Micrococcales > Microbacteriaceae > Microbacterium > Microbacterium panaciterrae. Next base: position 84,919 of record NZ_BAABGP010000010.1, on the reverse strand, counting down.
ATCATCGCGCGGTGGGTGCGGTCGTGCTGGTCGCGGAGCAGCTCGAGTGCGGTGGGGGTGAGTCGTTCGGCTTCGTCAATGATGAGCAGTTCGACGAGGCGGGTGACGTCGTGCTGTCTAACCCGTTCCGGCTCGGGCATGAGGGAGCGGAGGTGCTCGTCGGCGCAGATGCCGACTTTCATCTGCCAGTGCTCGATGTCGTGCATGAGGTCTTTGGGTCGGCAGAGGACTTCGGGTGTGTAGAAGACGGTGCGGGATCGGTTCGCCAATGCGTAGTGCTTCGCGTCGTGGTCTCCGCGGGGTCCCCACTCGTTGATGTAGGGCTCGAGGGCGTCCCAGTTCGCGTAGCGACGGGCGGAGTTGGTCTTCCCGACGCCGGCGGCGCCGTGGCAGATTCCGATCGTCTTCTCTTTCCGGACGGCGTTAGCGAACTCGGTGAAGCGTCGGTGTTCTTTGGTGACGATGAATGCTTGGTTCATCACTCGTCCTCTTCGTAGGTGCGCAGCTTCGGCCGCCGCTTCGTGGGTTCGGGGGTGCGAGGTTCCTCGCGAGCGGCAACGGTCGGGATGCGATCGTTGATCGCGCGGCGCAGCTGTTTGCGGCGGGCGCGCCGGGCGGTTTCGATGTCGCGGAGGCTGAGGCGGAGATTGGGGTGGGCTTCGTCGATGGCGGTGCAGATGAACGTGTCCCGGTCGTAGACCCGGATCTCGGAGATGTCGCGCGGGTCATACCGGATGGTGATGGTGTGCCCGACGAACGGCGCCAGGGTCGGGGAGAGGTAGCGCTGACCTTGGAAGTGGATGCCGTCGCGCTGCACGACCCGGTTCTTCGGAACAGTAAGAAGTAGTCCGTCGAGTTCTTGAAGGCTGTCGGGCATCCGGGGCAGCCAGCCGTCCGCGACCCACGCATCCCGGGGCGAGATCCCCAGCTCGCTGTGGGTCCGGTCGTTGTAGGTGCCAATGAATTCGACGATCGCCCGGTCGAGGCCGGCAAGGTCGAGGACCGGTGTTGGGGTGCGGCTGCCGGGTCCGAGGTGGCCGGGGAGCGTGGCCAGGAGTTCGGTGTTAATGGTGCGGAAGAACCGCTCGATCTTCCCGCGTCCCTGGGGTCGTCCGACAGTCGAATGGATGACCCTGATGTGCAGGGCGATGGCGGTCTGCTCGAGGTGGTGGCTGATGAAGTCGGAGCCGTGGTCCACGTGCAGGATGTCCGGGATGCCGCACATCGCCCACGCCGGATCCGTTTTCCGCCAGATCGCCTGGCGGAGAGCCAAAGCGGTGTTGATAGCTGACGGTGCGCCGGTGAAGACCATGTATCCGCAGATGGCGCGGGAGTAATCGTCCATCACGGTGGTCAACCAGGGCCGGTCGGGTTTCCCGTCGGCGCCGACGATGAGAATGTCGAGCTCGGTGTGGTCGGACTGCCACGTCTGGTTCGGGTGTTCCGCGCGTCGCCGGAAGACGAGCTCATGCTTATCCCGGTACGAGGCCGGCCCCTCAAGCGCCAGGGTCACCAGGGCCGGATCGAGGGCCCGCACGATCTGCCGCACCGTCGCGTAGCTCGGCGGCAACAGCTCACGTGCCTTCGCATCGGCGCCGGCAAGGCGGTGCAAGGTGGCGATGCTCGGGCGTGGCCGAGTAAGCGCCAGCCGTTCGATGAACGCGACCGTCTCCAGTGACGTTCGGCGGACGCCTTTGTCGGTGCGGTCATGAGGGTCGAGGGCTGCGACGCCTCCTACTTGGTAGAGCTGGTGCCAGCGTTGCAGGGTCCGGGCGGAGATCCCGGTCTCCCGGGCGAGGACCGCGAGCGGGATCTGGTCTTCGACATGCAGCCGAGAACACGCCACAGCTCGGCCGCGTCCACGAGGCACCTACACGGTCGTGCTCTCGCGAGCCGCGACGGCCTTCTGATGCCGGTACAGGGTGGCCCGGCTCCACCCGACGAGCCGCGCCGCATCCTGCGCGGTCCGGCCTTTTGCCCTGGCCTCGGTGACGAGCTTGAGCTTGTCGGCGACGACGACGGGATCGGACAGGGGCCGGCCGAACTTGGTGCCGCCTTCCCGGGCGGCCGTGATCCCGGCGTTCACACGTTCCGCGATCAGTTCACGTTCGTACTCAGCCAAGGTGGCGAGCATGTTGAGCATCAGCCGACCTGACGTCGTCGATGGGTCGATCCCGTCCGAGATGCTCTTGACCTCCACGTCTCGTTCCCGGAGCAGCTTCACCGTGTTCAGCACATCAATCAAGGACCGTCCGAGGCGGTCAACCCGCCAGACGACGACCGTATCGCCAGGCTTGGCGTAGTCGAGGAGCTTCTTCATCCCAGGCCGCGAGACCGCGGTCCGGCTGCCCGAGGTGACGTCAGTGAAAATATCCCGCTCCTGCACACCCGACTTGACCAGGGCGTCGACCTGCAACTTCGCGTCTTGGCTTCTCGTGCTGACCCGTGTGTACCCAAGATGTCTCACCAGTCCATTGTGCCTCAGAAACCGCTAGAAGCGGCCGAGCAAAGACGCTTCACGGTAAGACATGTTTCCGAGACAAATTGTCTCCCGGAAGTCCGCCACTCTCTCGCCCGACTAGGGACCCGTTTCGCGTGCCTCGGAAAGCTTTACGTTTCCGAGACGGGTCCGTTAACGTGATATCGCTTTATAGTGGAGTGAGCTGGGAGGCTGGATGAGTGGCGACAAGTCATCACCGCTGTTGGATGCTGCGCCGTTTGGGCATTCCGGAGCACGCGTCGAGGTCACGGAGCGTAAGGCGAGAGCGGCCCCTGGGGGATTCGGCATAGCGGCATTGGTTCTCTGTGTGGTGATTGCGGTCTGGTTGCTTCGTACCGGGCACGCGCAGTTCGTCGAGTGGCCGACGCTGGTATTTGTCCTCGTGTTGTCGTCTCTTGTGATCGTTCAGCCGGGGCAGACCCGTGTGGTGCAATTCTTCGGGCGTTACACCGGTACTGTGCGTCGCACCGGGCTGTCCTGGGTGGTGCCGCTTGCCGCTCGGCGCAGAGTCAGTGTCCGGGTGCGCAACTTCGAGACCAATCATTTGCGTGTCAATGATGCGCTGGGTAATCCGATCGAGATTGCCGCGATCGTTGTTTGGCAGGTGGCCGACACTGCCAAGGCACTGTACGCGGTCGATGACTACACCGACTTCGTGTCGGTGCAGGCCGAGTCCGCGATCCGTCATGTCGCCGCAATCCACCCCTACGACAGCGCCGATACGGAAGGGACGTCGTTGCGCGGCTCGACCGATGTCGTCGCGAATGAACTGTCGCATGAGGTGACGGCGAGGGTCGCGTTGGCCGGGGTGGAGATCATCGAGGTTCGCATAAGCCACCTGGCCTACGCACCGGAGATCGCGCAGGCGATGCTGCGTCGGCAACAGGCCAACGCTGTCGTGGATGCGCGGTCGCGAATCGTCGAAGGTGCGGTCGGCATGGTGGAGATGGCGCTCGACCGCCTCAACGAAAGCAACTATGTGACCCTCGACGATGAGCGCAAGGCGGCCATGGCAAGCAACCTCATGGTTGTACTGTGCAGCGATCAACCCGCGTCTCCCGTGGTCAACACCGGAACCCTGTATTCGTCATGAGCGGCGAACGAAAACAGGTCCTGCTGCGGCTCGATCCCGCGGTGCACGACGCGATCGCGCGCTGGGCCGCCGGCGAGTTGCGCAGTGTGAACTCCCAGATCGAAATCCTCTTGCGCGACGCCCTTGCCAAGGCGGGCAGGCTACCGAAGGAGGTTGGACCGCTCCCGCGACGTGGACGACCGCCACTGGCGTGAACTGTGGATCGGGGATCGGTCCCGGCCTGCCGATTAAAGTGATAGCTTTTAAATACGGACGGGGAGTGATTTATGACGAACGATGCCGGAACGAGCTCCGCTGCCATTCTCGACGTCGAGCAGCTGGTGGTGACGTATGGCACTCGCACTGCGGTCGATGGCGTGACCTTCCAGGTGAAGCGGGGCGAGATCTTCGGACTTCTCGGTCCGAACGGTGCCGGCAAGACGAGCACGCTCAGTGCGATCGAGGGCTTGCTGAAGCCACACGCTGGCACGGTGCGAGTGGATGACATCGATATCCAGCACGATCCGATCGAGGCCAAGACACACCTGGGCGTGCAATTGCAGGCATCCAGCTTCCAGTCCGAACTCACGATCGAAGAAATTGCCCGCTTGTACGCCGGGCTGTACGGGCTGCGAATCACGAAAAATGGCATCGCGGATCGGATTCGCGATGTCGGGCTGGGCGACGAGCTGGGCAAACGGTACAAGTCGCTCTCAGGGGGGCAGCAGCAGCGACTGTCACTGCTGATCGCGGTCATCCACCAACCCGCTCTGCTTTTGCTTGATGAGCCGACGTCTGGCCTTGATCCGCAGTCGAGGCGCCAGCTGTGGACCCGGATCGAAAACCTGCGCACCGGCGGCGGGAGCATCCTGCTCACCACCCATTCGATGGAAGAAGCCCAAGCGGTCTGCGATCGCGTCGCGATCATCGACCACGGAAAGCTGATCACGGTTGACACGCCAGCTGGACTGATCGCCACCCATCGCGACGACCCGCGTGTGGTCAACGTCGCTCGGGGCGAGGTCACCCTCGAAGATGTGTTCATCGGTCTGACAGGGAGCGAAATCCGTGGCTAATGCAACCTCCGCCCCTCCGGCAGGCGAGACCGCACGCACTCCAATCGGACTGATCTACGGGTCGCTACTGCGCGCCGACTTCACAGTCCTGCTGCGCAGCGGCAGGACGCTGCTGCTGAACGTCGCGGTGCCCATCGCGATCCTCGTCATCATCGGCTTACGGCTTGGTAACAAGACAAACGCCCTCACGCAGGGTGGACCGGGTTTCGTCATCGGCCTGGCCTTGACCTACGGCCTCATGGCTTCCAGCCTGATGGGGTACTCGATCACGGTCGCGCGGGACCGAGATGCCGGGGTATTCCAGCGACTGCGCGTCACCCCGGCTCCGACCTGGGCGATCATGACCAGCCGGCTGCTGGTTCAGATCGTCGTCGACATCATCATGACGATCGTCGTGGCGATCATCGCGGTCTTCGTGTTCGGCAAGGCGTTCAGTCCGGGCGATTACGCGCTCATCTTCTGCGTATCGGTCCTGGGTGGGGCGATGTTCCTCGCCATCGCCCAGGCGGTCGTGGGGCTGGTCAGGTCCGCGACTGTGGTGAACGCGATAGGCCGCATCCTTTACATTGTCCTTTTGCTGCTTGGGCTCCTGGGCTCGAGCGGGGTTCTCGGGTCCACGATGAAGGGCATCGCTGACTGGTCACCGGTCGGTGCGATGATCAACCTCTACGGCGGTGTCCTCAACCTCTCCAGCTGGGACTGGACCGACACCAACGGGCTCATCGCCACCGTCGGCTACATCGTCGTCGGAGCATTCATCGGCATTCGCTGGTTCCGCTGGGAATCACGGTAGACAGAGCAGCGAGACGCCACATGTCCAATGAACAGCACGAACCTCCCGCCGGTTCCGAACAACCGGGCGGGAAGAACCGGAAGCCGTGGTTCCGGCCGAACCGGTCCGGCCCGGGCTGGCACCCAAGTTCCTGGCAAGGCGTGCTGATCATCGTGGCCATCGTCGCCGCAATCACTACCGTCGTCGTGTTATTCAGAACCGGCGTGCTGTGATGCCGAAGTTATCGTGAGCGGCTTCCTCGCCTGGATCGCGGGCTCCGGGGTCGTGCAAGGCCTGATCATCGGACTGACCTTCGCGTACCTGACCACCGTCCTGGTTCTGAACGCTGTCGCGAAGACCGAAACAAAGACCGTCAACGGCTGGAGCGCGATTCGCAAAGCCGGCCAGCCCGGCAACGGCTTACTTGTGCGGGCGGCACTGCAGAAAGCCCTACCGGTTGTCAACGTGTTCGAGGAGGCGGCCTACTGGACGGCAACCCGAAGCGATGACAGCCATCAGCGGCTTACCGGTGATCATGCCTATCGCCTACACTTCGCGGCAGGTCAGCTGCCCCCAACCGACGCCTTCTGGTCGCTCACCGCCACGGACACCGTCGGCTACAAGATCAGCACGAACGGCGGCCGATCCAGCGTAGACAGTCACTCCGGTTTGGCGACCAACGCTGACGGGTCGGTCGACATCCTGCTGCAGCCAGACCAGCCCTCCGGCGCCTCACAGAACTGGATAGCGACACCATCCGGGCGGTTCAAGCTCATGCTCCGCGCCTACCTCCCCGGGCCGGCGATCGTTGACGGCAGCTACCAGATCCCGCCGGTCCTCGAGGTGCGGCCATGAATCGCCTCATCCTGAAACATGGCACACCGGTCACGATCGTCATCCTCGCGATCTTCGCCTGGGTGATCTACTCACGAGTCGCCGGGGGCGGGGTTAATGCGATCATCCTTCTCGTTGCAACGGCTGTGGCCGTGTGGGTGGTCACTACGTTCGCGTTCATTTACTTCTGGCCGCGGATCACAGTGGGTGGCTTCAAGCGAATATTCGTCAAACGCGGGTTGGGCGGAGGTCCGATCCCGGTCAACACAATCTATGCCGTGCCGGAAAGCCCATCCCAGTCCGCGTTGACCGGAAGCGTCATCGCAACCGGCACCGACGACATCCTCTACCTCGGCGGCTGGTTGGACGTGAAGGCCAGCCCACGCGTGCTGCACGTGCCTGACATGGGCGACCGCTACTACAGCGTGCAGTTCACCGACCCAACCAACGGCGCCAACTTCGCCTACGTCGGCAAACGCACCACCGGAACCGCCGCCGGCGATTTCTTCCTCTGCGCACCCAGATGGGTCGGCGCCACGCCAGACCGCATGACCCGGATCGACGTACCGCACCATGCCGCCCTGCTCATCGGACGCGTGTTCGTCGCCAACGAAGACGACCGACCTGCCGCATACGCACTCGCGAAGCAGATCCAGCTCACGCCACTGGAACTCGAGCCCAAGGGTGCGGCCCGCGCAACGTGACGGGTTCGCAGTTTACGGACCGCGCCGGAAGCACGCCTTCCGCAATGGCCGGCCCTCCTGCGTCAAAACCCCTCGAAAAGTCGCTGCCGAGCGATCACAGAACGCCGCCCCTTACCGCAGCGAACACCCCCACCGATGGCAATAGCAGGCGAACGGGTCGTATGCGGTGGCGACAGTCAGCGGACACTGTCGAAGAAGCTGCGCATGTCGGTGATGAGCAGTTGAGGGCGCTCCATCGCAGCGAAATGGCCGCCATCGTCGAAGTCGCTCCAGTGCGTGATATCGAGACCTTGCTCGCCATATCGTCGGATCGCGATGTCCTCGGCGAATGCCGCAACGCCCACCGGGACACGGGGCCGTGACCTGCCCCAGTTGGGTTGGGCGTGCATGTTCTCGTAATACATCCGCGCGGACGACGTCGCCGTGCGGGTGAGCCAGTAGAACATCACGTTGGTGAGGATCCGGTCGGGGCTGAGCGCTTCTTCATCAATCGGGCCGTGCACCCAAGCGGCCATCCGATCGACGATCCAGGTCAGCTGGCCGACCGGTGAGTCCGTCAGGGCGTAGCCGATCATCTGGGGGCGACTGGCCTGGATGTTGAAGTACGCGTTGCCGTTTGCCATGAATCCTTTGAGCTTGTCGAGTCGTCCCTTCTCGACATCCGTGAAGGAGGCGAGTTCTGATTCGGGAACCTCGCCCCATGGGATGAAGCCGACGGTGGCCGCGTTGAGGTGGACTCCGGCCACGTGTTCGGGATCGGCGTGGGCCAGCTCAGGTCCGATCAGCGCGCCCATATCGCCGCCCTGGACGCCGTAACGTTCATAGCCCAGGCGCTCCATCAGCTCCGCGAACGCACGCGCGGTGCGGGCAACATCCCACCCCTTGTCGTGGGTCGGCCCGGAAAAGCCGAACCCCGGCAGTGAGGGGATCACCAGGTGGAACGCGTCGGCCGCGGAGCCGCCATGGGCCGTCGGGTCGCAGAGCGGCCCGATCACATCGAGGAATTCGGCGATCGAACCGGGCCAGCCGTGCAACAGCAACAACGGCAGCGCATCCTCGCGTGGAGATCGGATGTGCAGGAAGTGGATTCGCTGACCGTCGATCGTGGTGAGGAACTGCGGATAGTCGTTGAAGATCTTCTCCTGGTCACGCCAGTCGTAACCGCTTTGCCAGTAGTCGACGAGACTGCGCACGTAAGTGAGGGGAACGCCGTAATCCCAGCCGCCGTCGGGCAGTTCATCTGGCCACCGGGTCTGCTCGAGCCTGCGGCGCAGGTCCAGCAGATCGGACTCCGGCACATCGATCGTGAACGGTTCGACCGCCGCGGCGGCCGCTACAGCGGGTGCTGGTGCCCGCCTGCCAGACGGCGTGAGGCCAGTTGCGGCTTGCGGAGTGGAAATCTTGTCAGACACGGGAACCTCCTCGATGTTTTGACATTACGGTGTCATAGTCAAGTGTGATGGCTATGACACCATAGTGTCAATATGGCAAGGGGTTCAGATGGAGCGCACGGAGGCAGGCGAGGCCTTCACCTCGTTCGTCGTCGAGGTGGCCGCGCTTGGACACTTCATGACGGCTGCCGGTGAGGCGATCGCCCGACACGGCGGACTGACACTCGCCCGCTGGGTGGTGTTGGACGCGGTGGCCGAGCAGCCACAAACGGTCGCGCAGGTCGGCCGGTTGCGGGGAATGGCCCGCCAACCGGTGCAGCGGGTCGCCGATCTGCTTGCCGAGGAGGGGCTTGCCGAATTCAATGAAAACCCACGGCATCGCCGTGCCAAGCTGCTCGCGCCGACCGCTCGCGGGCGGCAGGTGCTGGGGACGATCAATGCATACCAGGCGGCGTGGGCGAACGACCACGGTGGCCGCCTTGGTATCGCCCGGCTCGAAAACGCGCATGCGCTCATCGCGGAAATCCGGCCGCTCGTCGAGATGCCATCGCCGTAGTATCTCCCCCCAGCCTCTACAGCCGGCTTGGGTTCTCGCACCACTACCGAGCCCTCGGCCGCGAAGAGCTCCTGCTCATCCTCGATCGCCACTGGAAGCGACTCGGCAAAACACTCGACCCTGACGACTTCACCGACGCGCAAGCCATCGCCGCGATCGAACGCATAGGGTCGGTGTACCGTCAGGAACAAGTCCCCACGGCGCCGGACATCACGTACCAGAGTCTTCGTTGCACTCCGGCGAGACCCAGCGACTTGTTTGAAGAGAGGTGACAAAAGTGGGAATCACCCCAGGCGCCCTGGTCGCAGTCTTTGTCACCTTGCTCGTGGTCCTTGTCGCTCTGTACGTCGTGCGCCGAAGGAAGTGACCACTCGGCGGCCAAACCCCTCAGCCCGCGTTCACAACCTCACCGGGAACGGCCAAGGAAGCTGACTATCCGTAAATTCACTACCGACAGTTTGACCACGATAGCGAGGTCCTCGCTGTCGCGGTCGCAATCGCTGCGAACTCGTTCTCTTTCTGGGCTCAATGGAGCGTCGAGTGCCCAAGGATCCTTGACGGGCTGCACCATGCGCCAAATAGCGCTGTGATAATACCGTCATTTACCGCTGAGGGTCACAGGAATTGCGTTCGACGAGCCTGCTGTAAAGGCTCCGCACGGTTTCGCCCGGGAACGGGCTGACCGTCGCCGGCAGCACTCTCATCGGCCAGCCTTCACCCGTCGACCTCGTGGTCGTCGTGTGCTCTGTGCCGCTTCATCGGCTACGCGATCTTCGAGTCGCCGTATCGTCTCGAGAACCACCAGGAGATGATCCAGGTCGAGTTGTTCGGAACGATCACGAATCGCATCGCGAGCGCAACGCCGAATCGCCTTGGCCATGCGCCCCAGCGATCCTCGCGAGATCTCGCGAAGCTCCGCGGCGATCCTCAGAATGTCGCCTTCAGGCTGACGGATGAGGCAGAGCGAGTCTTCAAGTTCAGTGAGGACCCTCCCCCAGACCGCAGCTCCCTCGTTTGTTGCGACGTCATACTCGTCGAACTGGACAGTCTCAAATCTGGCCATGATCTGTTCTCCCCGGGACCCCCAGAAGAGCCCGTTCTGCGCGACGTTCACTCCGGCGTAGATCATCGTTCCGGGGCAGCGTTCCGAGAGTTCCTTGAGCGCGTCCGCCGCTTGTTCGCTCGCGCGATAGCGCAGATCGAGGCGATGGATATCGTCGATGATGACGATCTCCGTCTCACATGCCCGCATCACGTTGCTCACCCGACTCAGCAGCGTCTCGTAGGACGCTGTCTGAGAGAACGGAAGCGCGTAGAACTCCGCGAGCTTCTTCATCATCGTCTTCTCGGTCGCGTGCGTGGGCACCTGAGCGAAGGCGACGGGGATCAGGTCCTTTCTTCGAGTACTCGCACGTTCTCGCCGCGCTCGTTCATATGCTCGCCCGAACTCTTGGACGGCCGTCGTCTCACCAAGTCACCGGGATGGACGATCATCGGTCCGCTCCGAATCGGATCACTGCGGACATGCTCAGTGGGCGGCTGAGATCGCATCGAGCGACGTCGGACCAGATGAGGGCGTATGCCGCTCCAAGTGCGCTGTTTGGCGGGTCGCCCAGGAGCGCGACGAGGTCAACGAGTCGAATTTCTCCGGAATCGGGCAGGTCCCTGAGAACCACGCCATCAAGCCACTGCGGGTCGCGGTAACGCAACAGGAACCTCAGGTTCTGTTGCGTTGCTCCGGGTAGGTCGTCGAACACGAGGTAGTCCCATCCCAGAGCGGCCGCCATCCGCCGAGTGAGCTCGAACTTCGCCGCATCCTCCGGTTCGATCTCTGACCTCTCCCTCACGTCGACGAGAAGAGCGGTGCCGTCCTTGCGGCGAACGAAATAGTCGGGGGCATGCCGGCGCTTCGGGTTGCGCCAATGAATCCACATCGGCTGACTCGACACCGCCTCAGCACTCCGGGTTCGATCGAGGCTCATCAAGAACGCCCGCTCCCAAAAGGACTCGAAGGGCACGTGCTGGCCCGTCGAGGCAAGCCAGAAGCGTCCCTCGACGTTCCGCTTGTGTGGGTAGTCCGGAAATTTCCGGACTGGCGCCGTCTCCTCGAAAGCGACCGACCCGGCGTCTGACGGTGTCGCCTCTCGCGCGAACCCGTGAAGCGAGTATCGAATCGTGGCTGCCAGCGCGTTCGTTCCATCGATCGCCTGCAGCCAGTTGGTCGTCAGCGTCATTGCGGACTCCGTTCGGGCGCCGGTGTCCGCGGAGGTCTTCCGCGGTGCGGGTCCCAACTTGACGTGAAAGCTACTCCGCTGTCGGGCGCGGCACGGACACCACGCCGCCGAGCGACAACTCCGATGAGAATCTGCAACTCCGGTGAGACGATCTGCAGGTAGGTGAGATTTCGGCAGATCCGGTGAGACAGGACAACGAACCTATGAATTCCATAAGACCGTGATCTAACCGTTGCATTCGTTACCCCGCCGTTATACAGTGATCACACGGTGAAAGTTTGCTGTGGCTCTCATCGCATGTGATTGCAGGACACTCTTGGTGCAAGGGACAAAGGGCCGGTCGGAAGCCTCTCCGACCGGCCCTTACTGCACCACGCCCCACCCGCGCCACGGGTGGATAGGCTGGGGCGATGAGTGATCGGAAGCTGGCGCTGGCGGCGTGGGAGAGCCTCTTCCGCGCGCAGCACGAGATCTTCACGGACATGTCGGCAGACTTCGAGAGCACCGACCTGTCCACTGCCGAATACGACGTGCTGCTCACCGTGACCCGCTGCGCGAGCCGCACCGCCCGGCTGCGCGACGTGACCGCGAACATGCTCATCAGCCAGCCCAGCGTCTCCCGCCTCGTGGACAGGATGGTCGCGCGCGGGCTGCTTGAGAAGTGCCCCGATCCGGAGGACGGACGCGGATCCCTCGTGCACGCGACCGACACGGGCACCCGGGCGTTCCGGCAGATCGCCACCGTGCACGGCCGCTCGATCGCCGAGCGCATGTCTCGCCTCGACGAGGACGAGCTGCGCGCGCTCACGGCCCTGACGGAGAAGCTGCGCGGATCCTGACCCGCGCGCGACGCACGGGTTCTCGCATCGCTCTTCCCGGAGAGCTCGGCAGCGGGTGCGCAGGGCAGACTGGACGGATGACGCCCGCCGCCTTCGACCTCGTCTCGATCGGCGCCGGGCTGTCTTTCGCCGCCGCGCTCGACGACGTCGCGGCGGCCCTCGACACCCGCACGTCGCTCGTCATCAGTGCGCCGCCGGGTACCGGCAAGACCACGCTCGTCCCTCCCCTGCTGGCATTGCGGAGCGAGGGCCGCGTGATCGTCACGCAACCGCGCCGGGTCGCCGCCCGCGCCGCCGCGCGCCGGCTCGCCGAGCTCGACGGGTCGCCGCTCGGCGCCCGGGTCGGCTTCACGGTCCGTGGGGAGCACGTCCTGGGCCCGCACGCCCGCGTGGAGTTCGTGACGGCGGGCGTGCTGCTGCGCCGGATGCTCGCGGATCCCGGTCTGGACGGCGTCGACGCCGTCGTCATCGACGAGGTGCACGAGCGCGCGCTCGAGACCGACCTGCTGATCGGCCTGCTCGGCGAGGTGCGCGAACTGCGCGACGATCTGACGCTGGTCGCGATGTCGGCCACCCTCGACGCCCAGCGCATCGCGGCGGTGATCGGATCCGTCGACACCGCGGCGCCGATCGTCGCGCACACAGTGCCCGCTCATCCGCTCACCGAGCTCTGGGCGCCGAGTCCGGTGCCGAGGCTCGACGAGCGCGGTGTCACCCGGGGCTTCCTCGACCACGTGGCCCGCACGGCCGCCTCCGCCGCCCGGAATCTCGTCCGTGCGGATCCCGCGGCCGACGTGCTGGTCTTCGCGCCGGGGGCTCGCGAGGTCGCCGAGATCGCACGCCGGCTCAGAGGCGAGGACAGCGGCGACGAGCCCGGCGGGTTCGATGTCCGCGAGCTGCACGGACAGATGTCGGCGCCGACCCAGGATGCGGTGATCCGCGGCCGCGGTCCGTCTGATCCGCCCCGCATCATCGTCACCACCTCGCTGGCCGAGTCGTCGCTCACCGTGCCGGGCGTGCGCCTCGTGATCGACAGCTGCCTGTCCCGCTTCCCGCGGCGCGATGCGGCGCGCGGGATGAGCGGGCTCGTGACGGCGGGATCCGCCCGGTCGTCCGCCGTGCAGCGCGCTGGACGCGCCACCCGTCAAGGGCCCGGCACCGTCATCCGCTGCGTCGATGAGCGCACCTTCGCTGCGGCGCCGGCACGGCCGGCCCCCGAGATCGCGACGGCGGATCTCGCCGATGCCGCGCTGCTGCTCGCGTGCTGGGGTACTCCGGGCGCAGCCGGGCTGCGGCTCATCGATCCTCCGCCGGCCGATTCCCTCGCCGAGGCGCAGACCGTCCTGCACGATCTCGGCGCCACCGACGCCCATGGGCACGCCACAGCCGAGGGCCGCGCGCTCGCCCGTATCCCGGTCGACCCCCGCCTCGCCCGCGCGCTGATCGAGGGCAGCCCGCTCGTCGGAGCCCGGCTGGCGGCCGAAGTCGTCGCCCTGCTCGGCGGTGACCTGCGCGTCGCAGATGCGGATGTCGCCGGCGCGATCGTCGCGCTGCGCCATGGTCGCGGCCCGGACACTCAGCGCTGGTCGCGGGAGACCGAGCGGCTGCTGCGCTTCGTCCCGCCGTCGCACGGACGGGGCGGCGTCGACGATGCCGGACTCGTGATCGCCCTCGCCTTCCCCGCGCGCATCGCCCGGCGGGTCGAGCACGCGACCGACGGCGCCACGTTCCTGCTCGCATCGGGAACCCGCGCCGGCGTGCGCGGGCCGCTCGCCGGCGTCGAATGGCTCGCCGTCGCCGACGTGGCTCGCGCCTCAGGGCAGGCGGCGCGCGGCTCCGGAGCCATCATCCGGGCCGCCGCCGCGATCACGGAGGCGCACGCGGAGCGTGCCGCCGACCACCTCCTCACCGATCGCGTCGAGGCCGAGTTCACCGGCGGCCGAATCACCGCACGGCGGGAGCGCCGGCTCGGCGCGATCGTGCGCGCATCGGTCCCAGTTCGGCCGACGGCCCCGGAGGGTCGCGACGCCGTGCGACGGGCGCTGGAGGCGCGGGGCCTCGACGTCTTCACGTGGTCGGATCCGGCAGACCAGCTGCGCCGCCGGCTGGCGCTGCTGCACCACGCGCTCGGCGCGCCCTGGCCGGACGTCTCGGACGCCGCCCTGACCGCCACGCTCGCCGACTGGCTCGGACCGGAGATCGACGCCCTCGCGAACGGCACTCCGACGACGCGGATCGACCTCGCCCCGGCGCTGCGCCGACTGCTGCCCTGGCCCGCCGCCACAGAGTTCGACGCCCTCGCGCCGGAGCGCCTGGAGGTGCCGACCGGATCCCGGATCCGCATCGCCTACCCGCCGCACGACGATCCTGCCACCCGTCCCGTGGTCGCGGTGAAGCTGCAGGAGTGCTTCGGCTGGGCCCAGACGCCGCGTCTGGCCGGCGGCCGCGTGCCCGTGCTCTTCCACCTGCTCTCCCCCGCCGGTCGCCCGCTCGCCGTCACCGACGACCTCGCGTCGTTCTGGTCGGGTCCCTACGCGCAGGTGCGCGCCGAGATGCGCGGGCGCTACCCGCGGCATCCGTGGCCGGAGGACCCCTGGCAGGCCGCGCCGACCCGACACACGAAGAACCGGGCCGCGCGCGGTTAGGACGTGCGCCGGCGCAGCGTGAGCGGGGCGAGGATCAGGAACGCCACCGCGAACGCCGCGACGATGAGCACGGGACGCCACAGATCCCAGCCGTCGGTGCCCGCGGCGACGGCCTGGATCGCGTCGATCGCGTGGCTGAGCGGCAGCCAGTCCGAGATCGCGTGCAGCACATCGGGCATCTTGTCGCGCGGCATGAACAGGCCGCCCAGGATGATCTGCGGGAACACCAGCACCGGCATGAACTGCACCGCCTGGAACTCGGTCTGCGCGAACGCGCTCGCCAGCAGTCCGAGCGAGGTGCCCAGCAGCGCGTCGATGACGGCGACCAGGCCGAGCTGCCAGAGCGGGCCGTCCACGGTCAGCCCGCACACGTACACCGCGAACGCCACGGTGACGATGGCCTGCAGCACCGCCATGAGACCGAACGCCAGCGCGTAGCCGAGGACGAAGTCGGCCTTGCCGAGGGGCGTGGTCATGAGGCGTTCGAGTGTGCCCGAGCGGCGCTCCCGCAGCGTCGTGATCGAGCTCACCAGGAACATCACGATGAACGGGAACAGCGCCAGGATCGCCCCGCCGAAGGTGTCGAAGACGCCCTTGGTGTCGGTGAACAGCCAGGCGAACAGCCCGACCAGCAGGCTCGGCGCCACGACCATGAGCGCGATCGAGCGCGGGTCGTGCCGCAGCTGCGCGAGCACCCGGCCCGCGGTCGCGAACGTGCGGCGCGGGTTCATGATCCGACCTCCTCGCGCCGTTCCCGGCGGGTATGCGGATGGGTGGCGGCCTCGTCGGCCGTGTCGCGCGCGATGAGCTCGAGGAACGCCTGTTCCGGATCCGTCTTCCCGGTGTCGGCGAGGAGCTCCGCCGGGGTCGTGTCGGCCACGATCCGCCCCTCGCGCATGAGCAGCAGCCGGTCGCAGCGCAGCGCCTCGTCCATGACGTGGCTCGACACGATCATCGTCGTGCCGTCGTCGGCGATCCGGCGGAACAGACCCCACAGCTCGGCCCGCAGCACCGGATCCAGCCCCACGGTCGGCTCGTCGAGCACGACCACCTCGGGAGATCCCAGCAGCGCGACCCCGAGCGAGACCCGGTTCGCCTGGCCTCCGCTGAGGGCGGCGACGGTCTGCGCGGCGAAGGGCGTCAGCCCGACCTGCTCCATGACCCGGTCGGCGTCGGCGCGACCGACGCCGAGCACCGACGCGAAGTAGCGCAGATTCTGCCGCACGGTGAGATCGGAGTACACGGCGGCGCCCTGCGTGCCGTACGCGACCCGGTGCCGGAGCGACGCGGATCCGGCCGGCTCCCCCAGCACCTCCACCGTGCCGGAACGCACCCGCTGCACGCCGACGATCGCGCGCATCAGGGTGGTCTTGCCGCAGCCGGACGGGCCGAGCAGCCCCGTCACCTCACCGCGCGGGATGGTCAGCGCGAGGCCGTCGAACACGTCGTGCCGGCCGCGCCGCACCCGCAGCCCGTCGATCACCACCGCGTTATTCATCATGTGATGAATTATGGATCCGTCCGAGGGCGCCGGTCAAGAGCCTCCCGAAAGAAGCGCCGGCTGCCTAGTCGAACAGGTAGCGCTGGATCGTCGGACCGATCCGATCGACGAGCTCGTCGATCGGAGCGTCGGCGATCGGCTGCAGCCGCACCACGTACCGGGTCACGATCATTCCGGCGATCTGAGAGGCGACGAGGTTCGCGCGCAGGGCGGCGTCGGGCGACTCCAGCAACCCGGTGATACGCCCGATCAGCTCCCGGGCGAGAAACCCGACCAGCACCGGCGACATGGCCTTCGATCCGACCGCGACCCGGATCATGGTCACCCCGCGCCGGCGCACGTCCGGCTGCTCGAACGCCTCCAGCACGTACCGTACGAGCCGTTGGCCGACTTCGTCGCGCGGCCCCTTCAGGATCGCGGGGACATCGACGTCCGGACGCAGCGGGATCCCGATGACGTCGGCGAACAGGTCGGCCTTCGTCCCGAAGTAGTGATGCACGAGTGCGGAGTCGACGCCGGCGCGCGCCGCGATCGCCCGGACGGTCGCCCCGTCGTAGCCGTGCTCGCCGAACTCGTATTCAGCCGCGGCGACGATCAGGTCCCGAGATCCGGACTCCCCCTTGGGGCGCCCGCGACGGCGCGTCGTGCTCATCTGCTCACCCTACGCGCGGGCCGCGTCGCCCGTGCTCCTCAGCACACGACTCAGCCCTCGCCTCAGCACTCGATGACGTTCACCGCGAGGCCGCCCTCGCTCGTCTCCTTGTACTTCGTAGACATGTCCAGGCCCGTCTGCCGCATGGTCTCGACGACGGCGTCGAGCGAGACGTAGTGCTGGCCGTCGCCGCGCAGCGCGAGCCGGGCCGCGGTCACGGCCGTGGAGGCAGCGATCGCATTGCGCTCGATGCACGGGATCTGCACGAGTCCGCCGATCGGGTCGCAGGTGAGTCCGAGGTGGTGCTCCATCGCGATCTCGGCCGCGTTCTCGATCTGCCGGTTCGTGCCGCCCATGACGGCGGTGAGCCCACCCGCGGCCATCGCGCACGCGGATCCGACCTCCGCCTGGCAGCCGCCCTCGGCCCCGGAGATCGACGCGTTCGCCTTGAACAGGGATCCGAGCGCCGTCGCGGTCAGCAGGAATCGGCGGATGCCGCGTCGGCGGTTGGCCTCGGCGAGCTCTTCGGGATCCTCGAGCGCGCCGACCGCGACGAGCGAGGCCTCCGCGCCGAAGCCGAGCAGCGCGCTGCCGACCAGCTCGCCGTACGGGGTCACGGCGTTGCCCGCTCCCAGACCGGAGTCGGCGAGGAAGCGCCACCAGTACATCCCCACGGCGGGGAGGATCCCGGCGGCGCCGTTCGTGGGCGCGGTCACCACCCGCCCGCCCGCGGCGTTCTCCTCGTTCACGGCGAGCGCGAACGCGCCGAGCCATTCCCCGGGCACGGCGGGGTGCCCGTCGGCCTCGACCTCGTCGAGCTGCGCGCGGATCGTGCCGGCACGACGCTTGACCTTCAGCATGCCGGGCAGCGTGCCCTCGGCGTGCAGGCCGGCGTCGACGCAGGAGGACATCGCGTTCCAGATCGCATCGAGGCCGGCGGCGACGTCTTCTTCGGATCGCAGGGCGGTCTCGTTGCGCCGGGCGAGCTCGGCGATGGTCAGCCCGTGCTCGTCGCACAGCTCGAGCAGCGAGGCCGCGTCGCGGTACGCGAACGGGAACCCGGCGGCCCCGATCCGCGCCTCTTCGCCGTCGCGACGGATGAAGCCGCCGCCGATCGAGTAATAGGTCTCCTGGGCGAGGTGGGTCCCGGTGGCGTCGAGCGCCCGCAGGGTCATCGCGTTGGGGTGCCCGGGCAGGCGCGTGCGCGGCTCGAAGGTGATGTCGTCCTTGTCGAAGACGACGTCGTGCGTGCCGTTCAGCGCCAGTGCGGATCCGTCAGTCCAATCCGCCCAGGCCCGGCGCACGTCGTCGGGCTCGCACGCCTCCGGGGTGAGGCCCCGCAGGCCCGCGACGACCGCGTCAGGCGTGCCGTGGCCGAGACCGGTGGCGCCGAGGGATCCGTACAGCGAGCAGGTGACCCGGGCGACCTGGTCCAGGATCCCCGCGGCGGCCAGCCGGGCGGCGAAGTCGACGCCCGCGCGCATCGGGCCCACGGTATGGGAGCTCGACGGTCCCACACCGATGGAGAACAGATCGAAAGCCGAGACGTACGCTGTCACCCATCCAGCGTAGTCCGCGCCGCGGGCCGTGGATCCGGTTCCGGGTCCGGAACGGCACCGGTCGGACCCTCCACGGGCAGGGTGACCACAAACGTCGCGCCGGGTCCGGGGCCGATCGTGATCGTGCCGCCGTGCGCCTCGACGACGGCGCGGGCGATCGCCATGCCGAGACCCGTGCCGCCGCCCTCCCGCGAGCGCGAGGTCTCGCCGCGGGCGAACCGTTCGAACACGGTCTCGCGCACGGCGTCGGGGAGGCCGGGGCCGTCGTCCGCGACGGTGAGCCGGACGGACGGGCCCACGGACGCCGCCTGCACCTCCTCCAGCCGCACCCGCACCGTCGTGCCGCTCGGGGTGTGCAGCCGGGCGTTGCCGAGCAGGTTGTCGACCACCCGGCGCAGATCGGCCGCATCGCCGCGCACCACGGCAGGATCCTCGCCCAGTTCCATCACCCAGGTGTGGTCCCGGCCGGAGAGGCGCGCGGCGAGCACCGCCTCCGCGACGAGCAGGCGCAGATCCACGTCTTCCCTGGCCACCTCGGGCAGCGCATCGAGGCGCGCGAGCAGGAGCAGCTGATCGATCAGCGCGCTCATCCGCACGCCCTCGCCATCGATGAGGGCGGCGTTGCCGCGGATCTCTCCCGCGTCGGCGTCTGCGCGGTCGGACAACTGCGCATAGGCGCGGATCGTCGCGAGCGGGGTGCGCAGCTCATGGCTCGCGTCGGCGACGAATCGGCGCATGGTCGACTCGCTCTGCTCACGCTGCGACAGCGCCTGCTCGACGTGATCGAGCAGGTCGTTCAGCGCGGTGCCGACCTGGCCGACCTCGGCGGTCGAGGCGATGTCCGTGGCATGCACGCGCTCGGCGAGCGTGACCTCACCGCGATCGAGCGGAACGGCCGTCACCGCCGCCGCCGTGCTCGCGACCCGACGCAGCGGGCGCAGCGCCCGGCCCATCGCGAGGGCCGCGGCAAGGATCGCCAGCACGATGCAGGCGATGCCGACCAGCGTCACGACCAGCAGCAGCCGCCCGGTCGCCGACGACACCGGATCGAGCGGGAGCCCCGTGACGACCACCGCGCCGGTCGCCGCCGTGCGCGCGGCGACCCGGTACGAGCCGAGGGATCCGCCGAGGTCGACCGTGATCGGCACAGCGTCCGCACCTGCGGCCGAGGGCGTCAGCGCGGCGAGGGTCTGCTGCTGCGCGGCGGTGAGATCGTGTCGCGTTCCGGATGCGGCGATCCATCCGCCGACCGCGAAGGATCCGTCTCGGAAGATCGCCGTCACGGTGCCGGGAGACTGTCCCGGGGCGCCGACGATGTCATCGCGGGCCGGCGGCGTCGATCCGTGCGACCCGGATCCGGAAGACCCCGATCCGGAAGACCCCGATCCGGCGCTGCCCGGGGTGCCGGAGATCCCCGGCCGCCCGTTCGGCAGCGTGCCGCCCACGATCTCGGCGCCGCGATGCGCGGCCCCGACCACGCGGCCGTCGAGCTGGCCGAGCAGATAGTCGTTCAGGGAGACCACGGAGACGACGCCCACGACGATGCTCACAGCGGCGACCAGGGCCGACGCGATGAGCACCACCTGCAGACGCAGACTGCGCGCGTGTCTCATGAACCCCCTTCGGCGAGCGCCACCGCGGCGCCGGCGGCGTCAGCGGCGCCGAACGGGTCGCTCTCCTCGCGCTTCTCATCCGCCACCCGCAGCACGTACCCGACCAGCCGCACGGTCTCAAGGCTCAGCACGCTGCTCGGCGCGAGCTTGCGGCGCAGGCTCGACACGTACACCTCGACCACGTTCGACTCGGTGCCGAAGTCGTATCCCCACACCGTCTCCAGGATCTGCGAGCGGCGCAGCACCCGGCCTGCGTTGTTGGCGAGCAGCAGCAGCAGCTCGAACTCGGTCGGGGTGAGCTCGAGCGGGAGGCCGGCGAGCGCGGCGGCAGAGTCCGCCTTGTCCAGCACGACGTCGCCCACGTGCAGCACGGACGCGGCGGGGCGCGCGATCGCGGCGGCCGTCCTGGCCAGCACCCGCACGCGCGCCTGCAGCTCGGCGATCGCGAACGGCTTGGTGAGGTAGTCGTCACCACCGGCGTGCAGGCCTGCGATCCGGTCGTCGTGGCCGTCGAGGGCGGTGAGGAAGAGCACGCGGATCTCCGGACGGATCGCGCGGATCCGATCCAGGGTCTCCAGTCCGTCGATGTCGGGCATCATGATGTCCAGCACCACCACGTCGGGCTGGAACTCGCGCACCGCGATGAGCGCGCCGCGTCCGCGGTGCTCGATCCGCACCTCCCAGCCGTCGGCCTCGAGGGATCCGCCCACGGCCCGGGCCAGCGCCTGCTCGTCGTCGACGACCAGGGCCCTGGCCGGGGTCCCGTCGGCGCGCAGGAGCGGGGGGAGCCCGAGGGGCGTGCCGCGGGCGGCCCCCCGGGTGTCGGCGTCGTGCTGCGGATCCGTCATGATCGTGCCCCGTTTCGCTGTCGGATCAATTCTGCGCTGTCAGGTCGTAGATCGTCACGCCGTCCACGGTTTGAGCCGTGAAGTGCGCGCTGACCCACGTCGAGATCTGCGAAGAGACGTCGCTGCCGCCGTTGGATCCGCCCATCCTGCCACCGGCGATGAAGTAGTGGATCCGGCCCGCCGCGACGTCCGCCTGGAACTGCGCGAGCGTGGGGGACGGATCGCTGCCGTTGAAGCCGCCGATCGGCATCACCGCCCCGCCCGTGCCCAGCTGGTAGCCGGCCGCGGTCTGCGAGCCGATCGAGGCCGCCACCCAGGTGTACTGCGACGCGTTCGCGGTGAGCAGAGTCTTCAGCTGCGCGCTCACTGTGGACGCCTGGAGCAGGCCGCCCGCCCCGCCCGCGCCGCGCCGTGCGCCGCCCTGGGGGAAGGTCCCGGTGCCGCCCTGCGTGCCCTGGCCCGTCGTGCCCTGGCCACCTCCGGTCCCGCCTTGCGCCTGCCGCCCGCCGAACCCGCCCGTGCCGCCTTGCCCGGCGCCCGTCCCGCCGCGTGGCAGCGCTCCGGGTGCACCGCCGGCGAACCCGCCGCGGAACCCACCGCCGAAGCCACCCGACCCGCCCGCGACCGCGGGTCCCGCGGTGACGATGGAGCCCGAGTGCGCACTGCCCACGGTCTCCAGCGTGTATGCGGCGGGCGCCAGCAGCGCGCCGACGAGCAGGGCCGAGACGGTCGAGGCGGTGAGGATCCGGGACCGCGGCGGGATCAGCACGAGCGCGGCGCCGAGCAGCGAGACCACGAGCACGACGACCTTGAGCCACGGCAGCCACCCCGTCGCCCGATCCAGCAGCACCCACGCCCAGATCGCGGTGAGCACCGCGGTCGCGGCGAGCAGGATCCGCACCCAGAGCCGGTCGCGATGCCGGAAGACGACGACGCCCGCGGCGCCCAGGAGCCCGGCCAGCGGAGCCGCGAGCGCGACCGTGTAATAGGCGTGGAAGATGCCGGCCATGAAGCTGAACGCGAGCAGCGTGACCACCAGCCAGGATGCGAAGGCGACGATCAGGATCCGCCGCGGATCGCGACGCGGGGCACGGCCGATGAGCACCAGGGCCGCCGTGCCGAGGATCAGCGCGGTCGGGATCAGCCAGGAGATCTGCCCGCCGATGTCGTTCTCGAAGAGGCGGAACAGGCCCGTGGATCCCCACATCCCTCCGCCCGCGGTCGCCCGGGCGCCGCCACCGGTGACGCTCCCCGTCTCCGCGCCGGTGATGCGGCCGAAGCCGTTGTAGCCGAAGGTCAGCTCGAGGAAGCTGTTCGTCTGCGAGCCGCCGATGTACGGCCGGGCAGAGGCCGGCACGAGCTCGACCACGGCGACCCACCATCCCGCCGAGACGATCACCGCGCCGAGCGCGGCGAGCAGATGCCAGATCCGCTTCAGGATCGTCGTGCCGGCGAACGCGAAGTACACCCCGGCGAGCACCGGCAGCACCAGGAAGGCCTGCAGCTGCTTGGTGAGGAACCCGAAGCCGACGGCGACGCCGGCGAGCAGCAGCCAGCGCAGCTGCTGCCGATCCAGCGCCCGCAGCGTCAGCGCGACCGAGGCGGTCAGCAGCAGGAGCAGCAGCGCATCGGGGTTGTTGAAGCGGAACATCAGGGCCGCGACCGGCGTCAGCGCGAACGCACCGGCCGAGATCAGTCCGGCCGTGGCGCCGAACCGACGGCGCACCGTGAACAGGATGATCGCCGCGGTCGCCACACCCATCAGCGCCTCGGGGACGAGGATGCTCCACGAGCTGAGCCCGAACACCCGCGCCGACAGCTCCATGATCCACAGGCTGGCCGGGGGTTTGTCGACCGTGATCGAGTTGCCCGCATCGCTGGAGCCGTAGAAGAACGCGACCCAGTTCTGCGTGCCGGCCTGCACCGCGGCGGAGTAGAACGCGTTCGCCCAGCCGCTCGCCGCGAGGTTCCAGACGTAGAGGATGCCGGTGAGCAGGAGTACGCCCAGCGAGGCCGGCACCTCCCAGCGCGCCCGTGCGAGGGTGAGCTCGCCCGGCCCGTGCGGCACGGCGGCGCGCGATCCGGTCGACGGCGACGCTCCCGGAGGGTGCGCGGGCAGGTCGTGGGTGAGGGCTGCGGATGCGGTCATGATCGATTCGCCTCCTGAGCGAGCATCGTGAGGTGGTGCCGGGTGGACAGGAGTTCGGCCGCGGGTTCGGCCGGTGGTTCGTCGGTGCGATCGCGGAACACCCACAGCCGCAGCAGCGCGAAGCGCAGCAGCGTCGCGATGAGGTTCGCGGCCGTGAGCACGCCGACCTCGACGAAGGCGCCCGGATGCGGATCCGTGGCATGCAGGATCACGAGGGATCCCGAGGTCAGCGCCCAGGCGATCCCGAACACGACCAGGCCCTGCAGATGGTGCCGGGACGCGCCGGCCCGGCCGCGGATGCCGAACGTGAAGCGGCGGTTGGCCGCCGTGTTCGCGACGGCGGTGACCAGCAGCGCGAGGAAGTTGGCGACCTGCGCGGGCATCATCAGCTGGAACAGCAGGTAGACCAGCGCGTAGGCGACGGTCGACATCACCCCGATCACGCCGAAGCGCACGACCTGGGCGAGCAACGGCACCGCGGGGCGGGCGAACGGATGCCGGCCGATGTCGCGGTAGATGTCGTCGACGGGGATGCGCCCGGCCGTGAGCCCCCGGCCGACCCGCAGCATGCCCTTGAGGTCGGCGACGGCGGTGCCGACGACGTCGACCGAGCTGTGCGGGTCGTCGATCCAGTCCACCGGCACCTCGTGGATGCGCAGTCCCGAACGCTCCGCGAGGATCAGCAGCTCCGTGTCGAAGAACCACTCCGTGTCCTGCACGTACGGGAGTAGGCGACGGGCGACGTCGGCGCGGATGGCCTTGAACCCGCACTGCGCATCGCTGAATCGCACGCCGAACGCGCCGCGCAGCAGCAGGTTGTACGAGCGCGAGACGAACTCGCGCTTGCCTCCCCGGACGATGCGCGAGGCGGGCGCGAGGCGCGATCCGATCGCGAGGTCGGAGTGGCCGGAGAGCAGCGGCGCGACCAGCGGACCGAGCGCCCGCAGGTCGGTCGAGAGGTCCTCGTCCAGGTACACCAGGACCCGTGCGGGCGATGCCGACCAGACCGCGCTGAGCGCGCGGCCCCGGCCCTTCTCCGGAAGGTGCACGGCGACGACGCCGTCGAGCCGTGCGGCGAGCTCGTCGGCGATCCGGGCCGTGCCGTCCGTGCTCGCGTTGTCGGCGATCGTGATGCGCCAGCTGGCCGGCCCCTCCGCGCGGAGATGCTCGTGCAGCAGCGCGATGCTCTGCTCGAGGGTGTCCTGCTCGTTGTGCACGGGGACGACGACATCGAGGTCGAGGGGCGGATCCGGGGTCATGGATCCATGCTGTGCAGAGCGCCGGGACAGGGGCTTTGGTGCGGCTATGGAACCGCTAAGGACGGGTCGCGCCCGTGCACACGCCGCGCGAGCGCTCGGATGTCATCGGGGCCGCAGCCGCAGCAGCCTCCGATGAGACGCGCCCCGGCGCCGATCCAGGCGTCGACGAGATCGAGATCGAAGGCCCGCGCCCTCGACCAGGTCTTGGTGACGCTGTCCCAGCGTCCGCCCCGGTTGGGATATGCGACACCGGGAAGACCGGTCTCACGCACGGCGATTTCCACGGCGCTGCGCACGTCGGCCTCGTCTGAGCAGTTGACGCCTGCCGCGATGAGCGCCCGCGATCCGGCGAGCACCGCATAGGCCTCGGCGAGCGGCTGTCCGGCGCAGGTCGTATCCCCGCGTACGGAGTAGCTGAACCAGAACGGAAGGCCGATCTCGTCGAGCAGGTCCGAGAGCACCACCGCTTCCTCGACGTCGGGAATCGTCTCGACGGCGAACAGATCGGGGCTGGCTGCGGCGAGAGTCTCGAGCCGCGGGGCGTGAAAGTCTCGCAGCCGGGCCGCCGAGATGCCGTATCGACCGCGGTACTCGGAACCG
This sequence comes from Microbacterium panaciterrae, assembly GCF_039541635.1. Taxonomy (NCBI): domain Bacteria; kingdom Bacillati; phylum Actinomycetota; class Actinomycetes; order Micrococcales; family Microbacteriaceae; genus Microbacterium; species Microbacterium panaciterrae. The sequence continues at coordinate 60,115 of NZ_BAABGP010000010.1, read as the reverse complement.
TCGCCGAGAACGGCGCCGTACGGACCGACCGACGCGGCGACCCGCAGTCCGGGGCGGACGGACGCGAACTCGTCGCGCACATCGCGGGCTATCGTCACCCCGCGACCGATCAGGGCACGAGCCTGGGCCGCGTCGAATCCCGCGGAGACGAAGCCGCGCTCGCTGGCCTGATACGTCGCGGTGGTCGCGACGTCCGCCCCTGCCGCGAAGAAGTCGCGGTGCGCTCGCGCAATCCGCTGCGGCTCGTCCGCGAGCAGCCGCGCCGTCCACAGCGCGCCGTCGACGGTGATCCCCTGCTGCTCCAGGGCCGTCGACAGGCCACCGTCCAGGATCGTGACGGGCAGCATCGGATCGGAGCCGCCCGCGCCCGCCGCCGTGGTCGTCCCCGTCATCGCGGATCCTTCCTCCGGGCCGGTCCCGCGCAGGACGCGGGACGGCAGTCGAGTACGCTCGTGCCATGCCGACCGCCGAGGATCTCGACCAGGTCAGGACGAGTATGGGTCGCGGATTCGACGTCCTCTCCGCGCTCGCCGAGCTCCTGCCCGACTCCCCCGCAGGGGCCACCGTCCAGGACGTCGCGCATGCTCTCGACCGCGAGCGCTCCCAGGTCTCCCGCACGCTGTCCGCGCTCGCCGACCAGCATCTCGTGGTGCGCGGCGACGACCACCGCTACCGCCTCAGCTGGGGCTGGTACGCGGCAGCACAGGATCTCACCGCCCGCCGGATGCGCACCACGGGACTCGAGGTGCTCGACGAGCTGGCGTCGTCGGTGGGTGAGGCGTGCTTCCTCGGCATCCTCCAGGGCGACAGCACGCTGACGATCGTGGAGAGCATCCCGGCAGGATCGCGCATGATCGGGTCCTGGGTCGGCCGCGCCTACCCCGCGTTCTGCAGCGACGCGGGTCAGGCCGTGCTGTGGGACGCGAGCGACGACGAGGTGCGCACCGTGTTCGCGCAGACCTCGTTCACCAGCCCGGGTCCGAACGCACCCAGGTCCGTGGAGGACTTCCTCGTTCGGCTGCAGAAGGCCAGGGACCGCGGATACGCGATCGTGGATCAGGAAGCCGAGCCCGGTCTCTACTCCGTGTCGGCGCCGGTGTGGGACTTCCGAGGCGATGCTGCGGCTGGCATCCAGATCGTCGGCGAGCGGCGGACACTGCAACCACGCACGGCGGAACTCGCGCAGGCCTGCGTCGCGGCGGCGGAGGCGCTTTCGGACGCGCTGGGAGCGCCGGACGGACGCCCGGGACGGCACGGGGCTCACTGACCGCTCGCGGATGCGCTGAGACGGTCGCGGACCTCGTGCAGGGCTGTCAGCGCTGCCCGTGTCCGGCGGGCACCCTGCGGGGAGCCGCTGATCGAGATCGATGCCACGATCCCGGAGCGCCCGAGGATCGGCAGTGCGAACTCGGCGACGCCTTCCGCATACTCATCGACGGCAGCGATCACCCCGATGGCCCTGTCGCGCTCGAGAAGCGCCTGCACCTCCCCGACCGTGCGCGCCGCCGCGGGTCCTCCGACACCGACGAACTGCACGTCCTGGAGGAGTCGTCCGAGCTGCTCCGGGGAATGGTCCCAGAGCAGCGCGCGGCCGGCACCGGTGCACCAGATCGGGGTCACCATCCCGTATCGGGTGGACAGGTCGGTCGCTCCGACGCCGGCCTCGGTGCGCAGTACGAGCGCTGCCGCGCCGTCGGCGGCGCAGACGCGCGCCGTCATGCGCAGTGTCGATGCCAGCTTCCGCAACTCCTGCCGTGCCGCCCTCAGCCAGGGTGCGTCGAGGGCGGCGGCGATACGGAAGTAGGCGTCGCCCGCACGGAAGACCGCGTCCTCGTCGCGCTGCAGGAATCGCAGCGCACGCAGCTCCCGGGTGAGCCGCGACACCCGGCTGCGCTCGATCCCCGTGGCATCGGCGAGGCGGGACGCGCTGTACCCCGACCGCCCGGCCTGTTCCCGCGCAACGGCGGATCCGAGCAGTGCGAGGCCCTGCGACAGCGATGAAGGAGCCGACACCGTGCCTCCCCGAGTCCTGCGCCACTCGCCGGATCCGGCGGCTCCGGATGCGGGTTCAGCCAGACTATCCGGCGCCTTCGCGATCATCACGCCCCCTCGGTCCATCCCGGCCCGCGGGTCATCGTCCTGGGCCGGCGATCTGCCCCTCGACGGCCGGATCCTCGGCGCGATCGACGCGCGCCTCTTCCGAGAACACGACCGCCTGCCGCGCACCGCGACGTCCATACCGCCACCAGAAGAACAGGTAGCAGAGGCCTACGAAAGGAATGCCGAAGTACAGCGCCGCGATCTGGTTGGGGTCGAAGGCGATCGCGATCACCGAGATGAGCAGGAGCACGAAGGCGAGGATCGGCACGAGCGGGAAGAACGGCGTGCGGTACGGCAGCGTCGAGAGGTCGCCACCCCGGCGAAGGAAAGCCCGGCGGTGGAAGAACTGCGACGCCACGATCGACATCCAGACGGCGACGACCGCGAAGCCCGCGATCGAGACCAGGGCGAGGTAGACAGTGGACGCGGCGATGACGCTGGACACCAGCGAGACCATCCCGAGCGCCATGCTGACGCTGAGGGCGACGATCGGGATCCCCCGATGGGTGAGGCGCATGAACGACTTGGGGGCGTGCCCCTCCTCCGCCAGCGAGAACAGCATCCGCGCGCAGGAGAACAGTCCGCTGTTTCCCGCCGACAGCAACGCCGTGATGATGACGAAGTTCATGATGTCGGGAGCGAAAGGCACTCCCACGTACTGGAACACGTCCACGAACGGGCTGCTCGTGACGCTCGCCTTGTCGTACGGCAGGATCGCGGCGATCACGGTGATGGAACCGACGAACAGGACCAGCAGACGCAGGACCGTGGACCGCAGCGCGCGCGGGATGTTGGTGCCGGGGTCCTTCGTCTCGCCCGCCGCGACGCCGATGAGCTCGGATCCGCTGAACGCGTAGAACACGGCGAGCGAGGTCATCATGACGCCGCCGAACCCGCCGGGGAACAGTCCCTTGGGCGTGGAGAAGTTCTCGAACAGCAGGGCGCCGGCGTGCGAGCTCGACAACGGCGTGAATCCGAAGATCGCAGCCCCGCCGAGCACGATCAGCGCGACGATCGCGACGACCTTGATCAGGGAGAACCAGAACTCGGTCTCACCGAACACGCGAGCCGAGATCGCGTTGATCGTGAACAGCACCGCGGCGAAGATGAGACACCAGACCCAGACCTGCACACCGGGGAACCAGCGCTGCATGAGGATGCCCGCGGCGGTGAACTCGGAGCCGAGCGCCACCACCCAGCACAGCCAGTAGAGCCAAGCGGTCGTGAAGCCCGTGGCCGGTCCGATCGAGCGGGCGGCGTAGATGTGGAACGCGCCCGAGACCGGGTACGCGGTGGCGAGCTCGCCCAGGCACGCCATCACCAGATACACCACGAGTGCTCCGATGAGGTAGGCGATGATCGCGCCGAGCGGCCCCGCCTGGCTGATCGTATAGCCGGAGCTGAGGAACAAGCCCGAGCCGATCACCCCGCCGAGAGCGATCATCACCAGATGGCGCGCGTCCATGGAGCGCTGCAGCCGGCGCAGCGGCACCTGCGTGGCGGTGGTGTGGGGAAGCGCATTGGGCAGCACTTTGTCCCCGGGAAATGGGCTCATGATGTCTCGCATTCGAAGGGTGAGAGGGGAGAGACGAACTCATCGTGCTATATCGCCACTTCAATGTGTTGATATCGCACAGATTGTTTCCGGAGATTACCGCCGGGATCCCCGTCGCACAAGAGCCCGAGGGAACGCGACGGCCGGTTCCGTCCGCTTCGGGCAGAACGCCCTGCCGACCGCCCGAATGGCAGTGCGGTCAGGCGATCCGGAAGGCGCACACCGACACACGAGGCGCACAGGATGTATCGCGGTCCCCCATCCACCCCTCCCCGCATCCAAGGAGCACCGACGTGAACCGTCATGACATCGCCCTCATCGGCTTCGGCGGCGTGAACCGCGCCCTCGCCGAGATCATCCACACCCGCGGGCAGGATCTGTCCGACGAGATCGGGTTCGAACTGAGGGTCGTAGCGATCACCGACCTGCGCCTCGGCTCGCTCATGCGGACGGAGGGGATCGACCTGGGCACCGCTCTCACGCTTCCGGACGGCGTGACGTTCGCCTCGATGCCCGGCGGCGCGGCCGTGCCGCAGAACGACTTCGTCATCCGCAGCACCACGGCGGACATCGTCGTCGAGGCCACGTACACCAACCCCGTGGACGGCGAACCGGCGGTGTCGCACGTGCGCGCAGCCCTGCAGAGCGGCAAGAGCGTGACCACCACCAACAAGGGTCCGGTCGCTCTCGCCGGTGCAGAGCTCAACCGCATCGCGGTCGAACACGGCATGCGCTTCGAGTACGAGGGATCCGTCATGAGTGGAACGCCCGTCCTGAGCTTCGCGTCCCGCGTACTGCCGGGGCTGCGGGTGTCGGGGGTGCAGGGCATCCTGAACGGCACCAGCAACTACGTGCTCGGCCAGATGGAGACCGGCATGACGCTCGCAGACGCCGTCGCCGAGGCGCAGGCCCTCGGATATGCCGAGGCCGATCCGACCGCCGACATCGAGGGGTCCGATGTGCAGCTGAAGGTCGTGATTCTCGCGAACGAGATCCTCGGTGCGAACATCACCACCGCCGACGTCGAGCGGCAGGGCATCTCCCGGATCACACCGGAGGACATCGCCGAGGCCGCGGCCGACGGTCGGCGATGGAAGCTGATCGGCGCCGCCCGGCGCGATCCCGACGGCCGCATCATCGCAACCGTGGAACCTGTGGCGCTGCCACTGACCCACCCGCTCGCCGGGATCACCGGGCCGACCAACGCCGTCTCGTTCGACACCGACCTGCTCGGCACGGTGACGGTCTCTGGTCCCGGCGCGGGGCGCACCGAGACCGGCTACGCCCTGCTCTCCGATATCATCGCGATCGATGCCCACCAGCGCGCGGCCGCCGAGGCGCTGCGATGAGCACCTCGGCCGTCGTGGGCGCGAAGATCACTGAGGAAGCCTCCGCGCTGATCGTGCGCGACCCGTTCGACGGGAGCACGATCGGCTCCCTGCCGCAGAGCACGCCCACCGACATCGAGTGGATCCTGAGCCGCGCGCGCACCGGCTTCCTGGCCTCCCGCGCACTGTCCCGGTTCTCCCGGCATGGGATCCTCGAGCGGGCAGCGGGTCTGCTGCGCGAGCGGGCCGACGAGGCGGCCGCACTCATCGTGCGCGAGGCAGGCAAGACCATCCGGCAGGCTCGCAAGGAGGTCCAGCGCGCCGCGACCACACTCTCGTTGTCCGCCGAGACCGCTCGTTCCCATGCGGGCGAAGTCATCCCGTTCGATGCTGTCGAGGGATCGGAGAACCGGCGAGGCTGGTTCACGCGCGAGCCGCTCGGCATCGTCGTGGCCATCACTCCGTACAATGACGCACTCAATCTCGTCGCGCACAAACTGGGCCCGGCGATCGCCGCCGGCGCCGCGGTGATCCTGAAGCCGTCGCCCTTCACGCCGTTCACGGCTGCGTTCCTCGTGGACCTGCTCGTCGAGGCGGGCCTGCCCGACTCGATCATCACGACCGTGCACGGAAAGGCGGATCTCGCGCAGGCGCTGATCGGCGTGCGCGAGGTGCGCCTGGTCTCGTTCACCGGAGGATTCGCGACCGGGGAGGCCATCGCCCGGGGTGCGGGCCTGAAGCGACTCGCGATGGAGCTGGGCGGCAACGCACCGGTGCTCGTGTTCTCGGACGCCGACATCCCCGCCGCGGTCGAAGCATGCGTCTCGGGCGCGTTCTGGGCGGCGGGCCAGAATTGCGTGGGAGCACAGCGGATCCTGGTGCAGCAGGACGTCTACGCGCACTTCCGTGATGCATTCGTCACGGCGACGAGAACGCTCGTCGCCGGAGACCCGGCGGATGAGCGGACCGACGTCGGCCCGATGATCTCGGTCGCCGCGGCCGAAGGCGTGCAGCGTCTCGTCGATGACGCCGTCTCCGCGGGAGCCCGCGTGCTGGCCGGGCACCGGCGGGAGGGGGCTGTCTACTGGCCGACCGTCGTCGAGGGCGTTGCTTCATCCTGTGCGCTGTGGCAGGACGAGGCCTTCGCGCCGGTCGTGGTGCTCTCCTCCTTCGAGACGGAAGAGGAGGCCATCGCACTCGCCAACAACGTCGATTACGCCCTGCACGCGGGCGTCTTCACCGCCGACGTCACACGCGCACTGCGGGTCGCCGAGCAGATCGAGGCAGGAGGCGTCATGATCAACGACTCGTCCGACTACCGCATCGATGCGATGCCGTTCGGCGGTGCCGGGTACGGGGCCATGGGGCGGGAGGGCGTGCGGTTCGCCTACGAGGAGATGACGCAGCCGAAGGTCTTCTGCATCCGAGCGTGAGGGCGCAGCGGCCAGGATCGGCCCTCACGCCCTGTCGATGACCCGGGTCAGCGAGACCGAGGTGACCGTGTTGTCGATCCCGGGGATCGCTGCGATCTCTTCCCAGATCTCCCCGATCCGATCCATCGTGTCGGCCTGCACCGTGACGAACAAGTCGAAATCGCCGGACTGGATGTCGCAGCGCACCACCTCAGGGATGCGCTCGAGTGCGGTCACCACATGGGCGCCACGCATCCGGTCGGAACGGTAGACCATGACGATCGCGGTCACGCGTCGCGCCGCCGCTGTCCCACGGACCACGGTGTACCCCGCGATCACGCCGTCGCGCTCCATGCGCTGGATCCGCTGCTTGACCGCATTCCGCGACAGGTGCACGCGGGCGGCGAGCGCGACGAGCGCGATCCGAGCGTCGGCTGTCAGCGCGGCGAGGATGCGCTGATCCGTTCCGTCCATGCGGCGCCGCCTCTTCACTCCATGCAATATAGACAATTGGCAATGTCCATGCCACACGCTAGCCTAAGCTGTCGCGATGCGTCGACATCGCCTGATCCGGGAGGAACCCCATGTCCGAACGCCCCGACCGCACCCGGCCTGGCACGCTGTCGGATGCGAGCCTCGCCGTCCACGCCGGCATCCACGTCGACTCGACCAAGGCATTGCGCACGCCGCTCGTGATGGCCAACTCCTATCAGCTGCCCGACGACCCCAGCGAGATCAGCTGGTCGGCGACCGCGCCGGGTCTCTACACGCGCAACACCGGCGTCAATCAGCAGGCCCTGCAGGAGAAGCTGGCCGCGCTCGAGGACGGCGAGGACGCGGTCGCACTGGCGTCCGGCGTCGCGGCCCTGCACGCGGTGTTCTTCACGCACGTGCGGGCGGGCGACCACGTGGTGGTCAGCGACGTGACGTACGAGGCGACCTGGCGCCTGTGGACGGAGCTGCTCCCGCAGCGCTACGGGATCGAGGCGAGTTTCGTCGACATGACCGATCACGACGCGGTGCGTGCGGCGATGCGCCCCCACACCCGCCTCGTCTGCATCGAGGCGATCGCGAATCCGACCACGAAGGTGGCCGATGTCGCCGTGATCGCGGCCATCGCGCACGGCGCGGGCGCGATCCTCATGGTCGACTCGACCTACACACCTCCGCCCGTCTACCGTCCCCTCCGCGACGGCGCCGACCTCGTCGTGCACTCACTGACCAAGTACATCAACGGTCACGGTGATGCCATGGGCGGCGCCGTGATCGGGCGGCGAGAGCTGATCGAACCGATCAAGGCCGACGCGATGGTGGACGTCGGAGGGATCATCTCGCCCTTCAACGCCTGGCAGATCCAGCGCGGATCCGTCACGCTGCCGCTGCGGATGCGCCAGCACCTCGCCTCCGCGCAGTCGATCGCCGAGCTCCTCGCGGAGGACCCGCGCGTCGCCTACGTCTACTACCCCGGGCTGCCATCGCACCCGCAGCATGACCTCGCCACCCGCCAGTTCGGCCGCGGCTGCGGCGGGATGCTGGCGTTCGCGGTCGACGGCGACCCGGATCTGCAGAACCGCTTCGTCGCGAACCTGCGTCTCATCACCTCGGGATTCTCACTCGGCCACGACGACTCGCTCATCGTGCACACCGGCACGGAGGGAGGGCGCGTCGCCGCGTATCCGGAACCGTTCCGCCGGATGGGTCACCTGCGGCTGTCCGTCGGACTCGAGGACGTGGACGATCTGCGGGCGGATCTGCGCAGCGCCCTGGACGAGACGTTCACCAGCAGGGTCTGACGACCTCGACCTGGCCGCGCGCGCGCCGCTCGACCGCGGCGACCGTGCCTGCTGCACCGTGTGCGGCGCATCCCAGCACGATGAGGTCGTCCCGACGCGCCTCTCTCAGCAGCGCGGATGCCGCGGAGCCCTGGCGGATCCGGCTCATCACCCGGATCCCCGGCGCCGTCGATCGCGCACGCGGTGCCGCTGTATCCGAGTCCAAGCCCGCTCGCGGCCCTCACCCCGCGCGAGCACGAGGTCCTCGTCCTGGTCGCGGAAGGGCGCTCGAACGCGGCGATCGCCCGCCGCCTCTGGCTCACCCCGCGCACCGTCGAAACGCACATCCGCGGCATCTTCGCCAAGCTCGACCTGATCGAGGACGCCTCCGACCACCGGCGCGTCCTCGCCGTGCTCGCCTTTCTCACCGCGCGCGACGAACTCGCCGGCTGACGTCGATCGCCTTCGCGGATCCGGATTGGCAGGACCTTCGGAGACGGCGAAGGCCCCGACTCTCGTCGGGGCCTTCGTCTACTGTCTCAACACAGTGTGCGCCTGGAGGGACTCGAACCCCCAACCTTCTGTTCGGCCCACGACCTCACCTGGACCGACCACGACGACACCGCAATGCGGCGCTACTTCGCCGAGCTCGACTCCGATCCCGCCATGATCTGGCGATGACCATCACTCCCCAATGGCGTGTCGCAATCGACACGTTCATCGAAGTCCAAGCCGCCGCCGGATCCCCCACCACCACGCAACGTTGCCGACGCCAACACCTGCAACACCTCGCCGCCCGCATCGGCGTCGAACCCTGGGACGTCACCGCCGACGCCCTCACCGCGTACGCCGCCACACAAGACTGGGCGCGAGAGACCCGACGCGGGAGGCGTGCCACGTTCACCGCATTCTGGGCGTGGGCGATCGCCACCGAGCGGACCGCCACGGATCCGAGCGCCGCACTCCCCAAGATCAAACCCGGCGACCCCGACCCCCGCCCCGTCCCGGATCGGGTCTACCTCGCCGCGCTCATCAAGGCCGACGCCGACGAACAGATCTGGATCGACCTCGCCGCCGAACACGGACTACGCCGCGCCGAGATCGCACGCATCCACGCCGACGACCTCACCCACACCCTCCTCGGCACCGACCTCATCGTGCACGGCAAAGGCGGGAAGAACCGACGCGTACCGCTCACCGGCCCTATGACCCGAGCACTCACCGACCGCGCGCAGCTGCTCGACGGCGGCTACCTCTGGCCCGGCGAGGAAGACGGGCACGTGTCCGCGCGCTGGCTCGGTCGCCGCATCTCCCGGCTGCTTGACGGCCCTTGGACGATCCACAAACTAAGGCACCGTGCCGCCACCCGATTCTGGGTCGCAGCGACCGGGGACCCGTACGCCGTTGCAGACCTCATGGGCTGGGCGAATCTCAACATGGTGCGCACCTACGTGCAGCAACCCACCGACCGGCTCCGAGCAATCGTTCACGCCGCCTCACGAGCTCACGCCTGACCTGGACCGCCAACTACCACCCACAGAGCGGCACGCTCCGGGCAGGTAGCTCCGCTCCGGACACGCGTCAAGGGTGCTCCGCATTTTGCTACGCAAAACCGCCTCCGGCGGCCCTTGACCCGCGCCCTCCACTCCACTGATCGGCGAGGGCGCCGAAATCACCAGGTGATTTCGGGCCAAGCCGAAACACCACACCGAGAGGATTCAAGACCATGTCAACCGCGATCTGCACCATCACCACCGAGTTCCACCCCGAAACCAACGCGAAGCTGCGCCTGGTCACGTACACCGGCGACGAAACCGGCGACGGGCAACCGTTCACCGAGTGGCAGGTGATCAGCGGCGGCGTCTGCGTCGCACGCCTTACCGCCGCACAGATCAAGACCGCCATGCGCGTCACCCTCAGCAGCGAGGAGCCGGTGCGATGACCACGAACGCCGTCGGCATGCCCATCCGCCACGAACCCGAAAACCTCGCCCTGCTCACGCTGCAGCTCGCGTCCGACGACATCGCCGCCGCGATCCGCGCGACCGTAGCGACGGACTACGATCGGGCGGCCCACCACATCACCGACGCCACCGACCTACTCGCCGTCGCCCTCAACCGACTTTAGAACACAGGTTCACAGCGATCGCTCACACCGAAACGGGATCCGCGGAAACACGCGGATCCCGTTCTTCGCGCCGGCCGGCGACGTCGCGATCGCGAAGCTCCGCCGGCCAAACCGACATTCGAACATCAGGCCGATCCCGCGACCCCGTCCGACTCCTCCGGGAAGTTCCTCGCGTACCACTCCCGCCACCTACGATCAGCATGCTCAGCGCCGAAACGCGCGGCCGCGTCCCAAGCCTTATCGACGCCACCATTCCACCCCTGACGAAACGACTCGGCGGCCACAGCCTCACGCTCGAGTCGAGCGCGCTTGTCTCGCCAAAGCGCGTAGACCACGATCGTCAGCATCACGCCGAGCAGGACGCCGATCAACAGCGCCGCGACCAGGTTGACGAACATGGCGCGGTCCATCCCCAGAATGTCCACACCCGCAAGCTACCGTTCGCGGTGCCTCCGACGCCACCCCCACCAGCCGAGCAGCGCGAGCAGCCCGACGGCCGCGACCCACGGCAACGGCAGTGCCCATATGCCGCGGAAGATCGCCGCGTGCACGATCCACCCGAGGATCCGATCGATAACGTCGTTCATGCTGCACAGGTGCACGCCGGGCGGATCAGCTTCGGACGGTCGCCACCGCAGTTCAGGCAGATGCCCTCCCCCGAGTCGACATGATCGACAGAGTCGAACGTGTCGTACGCGCCCTCAGCCCACGACCCCGGCCGCCACATCCACGCGTTCGCTTTGCCCTTAAGCTTCGCTTCCTTGTTATCTGACCAGGTCGTGAAGTCCATCGAGTCGTACGTCGTCCACCGGAACAACCGGTTCGAGCCCCACACGCGCGTGTCATCGCCGCGGTTCTCGATCCGCGGCATGAACCCGCGACACACGGTCACCGCCTGCGTGACCTCGCGCAGCACGATGTTCGCCCTCGACCACGACGGCGCCGTCCACCGCAGCAGAATGTCCCGCCGCCGCAGCTGGTTCAAGAACAGCTGCACCTCCTTGGGAAGCGATTTGCCCGCCTCGGACGCCGCGATGCCGATCACCTCATCCATGAGCACGTCCCCGTCGGAGAACGACAGCAGCTGGTCCCACCGCCGGAACGGCTCATACCCCGCATACGTGTCACCCGTGCGCGGGTCGAGGACTTTCACCGTGGACAGGATCGGCCGGCCACGGTCGATCGACAGCTTCGTGTCGTGCATCATCGCCAACGATTTGCCGTGACCGTTCGCCCCCACATACGCGTGGATCGTGTATCCCCGTCGCGTGCGGGATCCCTTCGATTTCCACCGGCGAGGCGAGCCAGCAGGCGCGCGCCGCTCCGCGACCCCCGCCTGCTCTGGCTCGCCCTCGACAATGTCACCGAACAACTCCAACACCGACTGGTCAGTCACCAGCCCCTCCAATCGCCGGAATATGTGCCGCCACAGCACGCACAACCTTGATGCCAAGCACGATGCCCCACGCCGCGACCGCCGCCGTCACGCACGCCCCGAGGACGCCCCAGTCGACCCAGACGCCGAGCGACGCGAACGTCGTCACCAAGTTGCTGACACCGGTCGCCATGTCGGTCAGCTGCTGCGGAGGCGTCCATGTGCCGAACAGACCCGCGAGCCACGTCACGAACTGCTGCGCCAACCCGAGGAAGAACTCGCTGATCACCCGTCACCACCACCCGCCGACCCCACACCCGGCGCGTGCACCACCGACGACGCCCGCCGGATAATACCGAGCCCGGTGAACCAGATCAGAATCGCGGAACCGATCAACCGCGCCCACGACGCGATCGATGCCGCAGGATCCGCGCACGCCGACAACGGATACCCGTCATAGTCCGCGTTCGCGCCCGCCAGATGCAACGGAATCTGCACGTGCGGACCCTGACAACCCGACCCGCCCGCAGGCACCACAATCGCCGTACTCACCACCGTCGGTAGTCGGCCGACGATCGTGGGAGCCCAGGCCGTCGCGATCGCGGTCTGCGTGGCCGTAAGCACAGACGTCCGCGGGACGAACGCCCACACTAGCGCGCACTTCATCGGGAGCAGCACCCACGCGATCGGGTCCGGCGCGGACGGCCACTCCGCCACGCACTGCCCAGTCGGGTCATCGCCGACCAGCGCGCCCGGGTTCGCTGTGTTCACCGGGTTCGGTTTCGCGATCCACAGCGTATCCGTCCCGGTCGCGGGGTCCGTGATCGTCGGCGTCGCGGTCTGCGTATCGAACGTGTGCCGATACACCCCACACTGATCCAAGCTCACCGGGTCACCACCGAACGTGCACTTGAACGTCTCGGTCCCGACCGTCTCGACCGTCCCTGCCGATGTCTTCGTCCACCAGTTCGTGCAATCCGCGGCCCACGTGTTACACGAGTCCGTGACCGTCCCGATCGTCTTCCGCAGCACGAGCCCGGCCCCCGGGACGCTCGGAGACATCGATTTCGTCTCCGTCGCCGTGAACGCGGGAACATCCTGCTTGCTGATCTGCGTCTTCGCCCCCGCCGCATCCGTCGAATCGACCTCGATCGTGGACGGGAGCAACGCCGGACCGCCACCCGGCTTCGACACGTACGCCTGTTCACAGCCAAGCCCCGCCGCGCTCATCGGCAGGCCCGTAGAATCCTTATACGTCGAACCCGTGCCCGTCGTCGTCGTGCTGTCCGACCACGTGATCTTGCACGACGGTGTGCGCACCGGGTCCGGCACGACACCGGTCGCACTCGCCACGATCACCCCGTCCGAAGCCCGCTTCACGCCAATGACAGGCGGTGCCGGGTTGGTCCAGAGCTTCCCCGACGGGCAGTATGACGAACCGCCGTTCATGTTTGCCCAGCCGGCATCACCCGCGTTGACCTTCCACACGGCGACATTCCCCGCGGGAACGCTGCTCGACCAGCACCAGTACCCATACGTGCCCACCGACGAGTACACCACCGCCCCACCGCCATACGTCAGCGTGTACGACGCGATCTGATCCGCATTCGGCGTGATCACCGTGCTCTTGCAATCCGGCGTGATCCCGAACGACAGAAACGCGTTCGTGCCCTGATACCACTCCGGCGTGTCACAGACCATCTTCTGATAGTCCGTCCCCGTCGCTGCCGCATACGCGACCAACCCGCCCTGCCCGAGCCCCCAACCGATGCTCGGAGCGATCAGCAGCACCCCCACCGGGCTCCCGACCCGCGCAACCGTCGCCGCCTTCGTCAACGGCACCACCACATCGGCCGTCGTGACTCCCGTCGTGGCCGCAAGCCGCGCTTTCGCCGCCGAGATCGCCAAGTTCCGTTGCGCATCCGTCGCCAGACCCGCCCCGACCGTTTTCGACGCCACCGACGGCAACACCGGAACCGGCTCCACCGGAGCCGGCGGCGCGGTCACCGCGTTCGCTGCGCTCGGTACCGCCACCGCGAAGACCGCCGCAATAGCGACAGCCGCGAGAGCGGCACCCAACCTGCGAACATTCACCGCACACCACCTTTCACCGCATCGAGGTACGACGACGCCCCGCACACGACTCGCGTGCGGGGCGTCGAAGGCTCACTTGGCCGTCTTCTTGAAGAGGCCGATGAGCTTGGGGAAGCCCCAGAACGCCGCCGCGACGCCGAGACCCGCCGCGACGACGAGCCCGCCCGCCGTGACCACCTGCGGGCCGAGCGACGCCAGCGCCGCGGTCACGCCCGAGAAATCCACCGTCAGATCCGTGGGAACCATGTTTCACCCCCTTCCCCAGCCAAGTACCGACCGGAACAACCCGACCAGCACACCCGAACCCAGAAGCAGAAGCGCCCCTGCGAGAACATCACCCGTGGACATCAGCCGTTCCGGTATTCGTCGGAACGCTTGTACTCCATGACCCCCACGACGTGTTTGAACAGCTGGATCAACCGGGGCACGCCCCACCAGATCCCCGCGACCACGAGCGCGCCGCCGACGACGAGGCCCGCCGTGAGGGCGATCTTCGCGCCCAGTTCGCCGAGCATCGGCGCGAGCACGTCGACCAGCGGCGACGCCGATCCGATCCGAATCATGAGATCCCCTTCCAGAGCCTCAGCAGAGCGCTCACGCCGATCGTGAGAGCCTCAATCGCGACCAGCGTGGCCACGAGCGCACCCGCCGCGGCGATCGCGGTCACCGGGAACCGCCGATGTACCGGCCCGCCACGTAGCAGCCGATCCAACCGAGCAGCACCGCCCAGATGTGGACGTCCGGGACCGGGATCGAGAGCGCGTCCATGTCAGTAGCGCCCGTCCAGGACGACCGCGGCCGTGACCACCAGGAAGGTGAACGCGCCCACAATGCCGACGAACCAGGCCGCGATCTCGAACACGATCAGGCCTCGCCGCGCTTAGCGATCAGACTTCCGATGTACTGCCCGAGGTACACCGACGCGGCACCCAGAACCGCAAAGACGATGTGCCCGATGGCCTGCACGTCCATGGCAGCGCCTACTTGCCCGAGGTTGCCGCGTGGAGCGCGGACGAGATCGCGTCGAGCGCGGAGTAGGCCGGGGCGACCGCGACGAGGGACACGAAGCTGATCTCCTGCCCGTCGCGGGACATCGAACCCTCGGAGACACGGGCCTCCACGGCGACATACTCGCCGAGCTGGGGCAGCTGGAGCTTGTCGCGGACCCGGTACCGGATCACGAGTTGCCCGCCGTCGCCCTGCGACAGCAGCACGTCGTACCGGTCCACATCACCGACGATGCCGCGTGCACGATCCTCGGGGGAAACCCACCCGTTTCGTTCCTGAACCGCGATCACGGTTCCCGCCGCGATGATCCGCGGATCGACCTTCACTCCGATAGCCATCTCACCCACCTGTTTCTGTCTCAGAAGCCCCGTAATCCCGGGATGCTCCGAGTCTTAACGACGAGCAATCGACTTGTGAAACTGCAAATCCGGGACTTGTGAAACGTCAATTCAGCGGAGGCGGCCACTCGAACGGCACGAGCTCGCCCACGTCTTCCACCCGGTCCTCTTCGACGAGATACAGGATCCGGGCCAACACGTCGGGATCGTCCCGGACCGACCGCCAGTGCGCCGCGCGGATCACGATGACGCGCTCGTCTTCGACCTCCTCCGCTTCCGCCTCGGCGATCTCGTCATCATCGACCTCAGCGATACCCGCAGCCTCTTTCAGACCCCGGGACCAGGTCATCGAGCGTCGCCCCGACGTCGACGCCGCGTATTCGATCCAGTACGCGCGGTTACGGTCGCGCTCATCCTCCGAGAGCCCGTCGAGGTCGAGGAGTTCGAGCGGGACGAGGGAGTCTTGCCGACCCTTCTTCAGATCCTGCCGGGTCATCTCCGACCCGACTTTCCACCCGCGCTTTTCCCGGTCGCCCTCCTGGAGCTTCGACACGTACAGCGCGACCACGTTCCCGTGACGGACCGAGCGGATATCGACACCGCGCCGCTTCGACGGACGCCGGCCACCATGCTTCACGACCATCGCCGCCCACCGCTCGTACAGCCACGAGTGCAGTTCGCGTTCCCGCTCACGCCCGATGCCCTGCTTAGCGATCCGAGCCGCCTCCGCCACCTCGGCATCGCGCCGCTTCGCTTTCGCGATCTTCACGCCCCGAACCCGGGGCGCGGCCGCGTCCACCTCCGCCCACGCTCTCGCGGCATCCTCGCGCGCGTCCGCCACCGCGCCGGGCAGGTCCACGAACAGCAGCACGTGCAGGTGCGCGTGCCACCCGTTCTGCCAGCCCAGCGTGACCTCCTGCGCTTTGATCCAATGCCGGATACCGTGCCGCCTGGTGAACCGCTTCCACGGAGCCCCGTTGATCGTCGCCGTGAACGCGTGCGTCAGCGCGTCCATCGTCCTCGTCAGCGAGTCTTCGGCCCAGTGCCGCACCGTGAGCGTCAGGAACAGGAACTGCCCGCCCTGCTTCTCCCACCACGCCGCCGCATCCTGGACCTCGCCCGAGCGGTGCTCGCGGATCCGCGACCCGCAGCACGCACACGACCACACCGAGCCGCACGTCTGCACACCCGTGAACCGTGCCGGACCGCCCGCCGCTTTCATCACGCCCACCGTGTCGCCGGTCTGCCACCCGCACGTCGCCGGGCGCAGCGCAAGCCGGACCGCAGCATCCTGACCGTGCACCGCAGCAGCGTCATCGAGCAGCCACCGGCGCGACACAACCCGACGCGCGAAACGGTCTCGGCGAGCCGCCCGGAAGGCACTCGCGTCACGGCGTCGGGTTACCGTATTCGCCGTGGTACCAAGTCCGGCCAGCGGCTCCGCCGCCCCGGCCGCGAAACTAACCACGAGAACCCTCCAGAACGCACGAGGACGCCGCGTGAGCGACCAACGCATGCAGGGACGTGAACCGGTGCCCGCACGACGGGCACGGCACCCCAGCCGGATCCTGGCCACCGCGGACGCCGACACGTGTCGGCGGGAGACCCACGCGGGCCTGCGCACGCTCGAGGTGCTGCAAACCGATCGGAGCCGGAAGATCCGGGACCGCGGTCGGCTTCTCCCACCCGCAATCCAGGCACAGCACGAAAGAGCCGAACTCGACCCGGCACACGTGCTCACACCGCCCGGTCACGGCAGATTCCCGAACACCAGCACCGCGAGGGTCATCACACCCACAAGGACCACCCCGACCCACACCTCAAACTCAGGCACCGGCCACTCCGGCCCACTCACCGGTCGCCCTCCCGCAGCGCCGCGTAGCCGTCACGCAGGCCGAACCAGCGGGCGCACCACAGGTACACCAGCCCGAACAGCACGAACGCCTGCGCCAGGCCGCTCACAGCGAGATCCGCTCGAGAATCGCATCGCGACCCGGCCAGTCCGCGATCGGAGCCTCAACGCGCGCGAAGCACTCCGGGCACATGTCGAAGACACCTTCGTGACCCTCCGACGCATCCGTCCACCGCCACCCCAGCGGAGGCGACACGGAACCGCGTCCCACCATCGGCACCGCGCGGCCGCACAGATCGCACGTCACCACGTGCCCCCGGCTCACAGCCCGGCCAGCCGATCGCCCGGCGACCGCCACGCGGTCACGGCCTCCTCGGTGAACAGCCGAGCACCGTTCACCCCCGGAAGCTGCACCGCGGCCTCCAGCTCGCCTCTTCGCGCGGCCAGATTCACCGACTCCCTGCACAGTCCGTGCCGACGCGCCACCTGCGCCGCCGTCAGCAATCCTCCGGGCAAAACATCCAAGATGTTAGACACATTTGGCAACCTACCAGAAGGTTCCCAAAAACATGCAACATCTACGATGTTCCGCGCGAAAATGACTATGCAAGACCCAACAGACCGGAGGATCGCCGATGTCACTCATCACGAGAGCAGCCACACAGGGCGAACGGTTCGCCCGCGCGCGAAAGTTCCGCGGCTTCAATCAGACGGAGATGGCACGCACCCTCGGCGTTGCAACCAGCACGATCAGCAACTGGGAGAACGACCACGTCGATCCGCCGTTGTCAGCCGCCGCGAAGTGGGCAACGCTGACCGGCCAGACGATTGACTGGCTCGTGTGGGGCGACCGCGGAGACGAAGAAGCCCCCTCCGGGGAGGGGGCTTCCGCACTGTCTCAACACAGTGTGCGCCTGGAGGGACTCGAACCCCCAACCTTCTGATCCGTAGTCAGATGCTCTATCCATTGAGCTACAGGCGCATCGGTCTTTCACAAGACCGCCCGCTCTCGCGGGCCTCGTCAACAATACCTCAGAGGCCGCCGGGAACGCGAATCGGGCGGGCTCGGCGTCAGCGCGGCTGGCGGGCGCTGCGCTTGTCCTCGCGGGCCGTCTCCTTGGCCGCGATCTTGTCGGCCTTCTCCTGCCGTTTACGGCGGGCACGCTGGTCCGACGCCAGCCCCTGCAGATCCACCAGACGCAGCGCCTGCATCCGCGCCTCGCGCATGGTGGCGTAGTCGGGATCCTCATCCGGGCGCATCGCCTCGACCCGCAGCCGGCGCTGCAGGTTGCCCGCGACGTCGCCCCAGGCCGCGGCCCGCGCGGCCTCCACGAGGAATCGCAGCGTCTCGGGATCCTCTGCCATCTCGCGCAGCCGATCCGCGACCGCCGCCGACTGCTTCGCGCGCCGTTTCAGGTTGCGCACGTCGCGGTCGCGGTAGTCATGCGTGCCGTGCGGATCCGAGTAGCGGCCGTGCGCGCGCTTGCGCAGCGAGTTGGCCATCTCGGCCGCCTCCTCCGACTCCGCGACGAGATCGAGGAGCGCCTCACGGGCATCGTTCATGTACTTCGCCACGTCGAAGGATCCGCCCTGCGCGATCGTTCCGACCAGGATGTGGTTCTTGACGACCAGGCGGGCGGCGGAGGTGGCGATGGCGACGCCCTCGGCGACAGCATCCGCAGTCTTTCCCACTCCTACCTCCCGATATCGAGAGTACCGGTTCCGCCCAGGTGGGACATGAGGCAGGATGGGATCGTCTGAGCCCACCCGACGCGCGCGAGGATGCGAGCGAGGGCGCAGCAGTAGGAGGAGCGTTGCGCGTTCTCGACGTGTCCGGCCGCAGCAGTGCGATCACCGGAGCAGCCAACGGCATGGGCGCAGAGACGGCCAAGGCGCTCGCGCGCCGCGGCGCGGAGCTCGCCCTGATCGATCGTGACCGCAGCGGGTTGACCCGGGTGGCCGATGAGCTCCGCGCGGGCGGCACCAGGGTCACGGTGCATCCGGTCGATCTGAGCGATGACGCTGCTGTCGCCGCCATCGCCGCGGAGATCAAGGCCGAGCACCCCCAGCTGCAGTCCCTGATCACGTGCGCCGGATCCTCGATGCTCGGCTCCCTCGACCAGCTCACGATGGAGGAGATGCGCTGGCTGATGGACGTGAACCTGTGGGGCACGGTGTCGATCACGAAGGAGCTGCTGCCGCTGCTGCGCCGGCAGCCGGCGGCGCACATCACCCACCTGGCGAGCATCTACGCGCTGGCCGCCCCGGCCGGGCGGATCCCGTACGCGATGACGAAGTTCGCGGTGCGCGCGTTCTCCGAGGCGCTGCGGCACGAGCTGGAGGGTTCGACGGTCTCGGTCGGCGCCATCTATCCGGCCGGGGTCCGCACCGGCATCATCCTGCACGGGCGCTATGCGGCGGCGATCGATCCCGGGGTCGCCGGCCGGGCGGCCGCAGCCCAGGCCGCGATGTACCACATGGAGCCGGCGGACGCGGCGGAGCGCATCGTCCGCGCGACCGTGCAGCGCCGGGCGCGCACCCTCATCGGGCGCGAGTCGGGGCTCGTCGACGCCCTCGTCCGGCTCGCCCCGGTGCGGTACTGGGGCGCGATGCGCGCGCCGCTGCGTGAGGCGATCGACACCACGACGCCGATGACCCCGCACTGAGCGACGGCACGGCCGGACCGTGCCGGGTGGTCATTCCCCGGCCGCGGGAGCTCCTTCGAGGATCTCCTCGTCGGCGGTGGCCGTGGACGCCTCACGCCGCTCGGCGGTCGCCGCGGTGAGCTGGGCCAGCCGGCGCCGCGCGGTCTCCGTACCCGCGCGGAGGTGCCGCTGCACGCGCAGGCGCAGCGTCGGCAGGTCGCGCAGCGCCAGGGACTCGTAGATGCGCGCGTGATCCTCTGCCATCGAGAGGAGGTCCTCGTGCTCCTTGAACAGCAGGATCAGCCGGCTGCGCATCATGCCGAGGATCTCGTCCACTGTCGCGTTCTGCGCCAGCTCGGCCATGAGCAGGTGGAACTCCGCTCCCGCGACATGCGCCGCCGGCGCGTTCCCCGCCTTCGCCGCCGCGAACTCGCGATCCAGAACCGCCTTGACCTTGGCGAGCCCGTCCGCCGTGTGCCGGCGCGCGGCCATCTCGAAGACGACGACCTCGATCGCGTCACGGACCTCGGCGATGTCGTCCACATCCTGCGCGGTGAACTGCCGCACGACCGCCCACGAGCGCGGACGGGCGAGCAGCAGGCCCTCGTTCACCAGCGACTTGATCGCCTCTCGCACGGGCAGCCGGCTCACCGCCAGTTCGTCCGCGATCTCCCGTTCGATGAGCCGGTCCCCCGGCCTGCGAACGCCCGCCAGGATCGAGTCCCGCAGCAGCCGCAGGACCCTGGCTGATTCCAGTTCGACGTTCCCCACGTTCCCCATGGGGACATTGTGGCACCGGCATCGGACGGTGGCACTTGTCGTACTCAGTCCATCTACGCGGGCGTCTGTGCGCCGTGCTCGCCGAGCCAGGTGAGCACCTGGGCGGCGGCCTCCTGCACCGGCAGAGCAGCGTCGACGACGAACCCCGCCTCGTCCGCGCCCAGCGGCTCGAGGGTCTCGAGCTGCGAGTCCAGCAGCGCCGCCGGCATGAAGTGACCGAGCCTGCGTCCGAGCCGCTCCGCCAGGTCGTGCCGAGTGCCCTCCAGGTGCACGAACTCCACGCCGGGGCGCGCGAGGACGGCGCGATAACTGCGCCGCAGCGCCGAGCAGGTCACGATGCCCGGCTCTCCCGCGGCCTGCCGCGCATCGATCCATTCCCCGATCAGCGCGAGCCACGGCCAGCGGTCCTCGTCGGTGAGCGGGATCCCTTCCTCCATCTTCGCGACGTTGGCCGCGGGATGCAGGTCGTCCCCCTCCTGCAGGGCCCACCCGAGACTGCCCGCCAGGACCCCGGCGAGCGTGCTCTTGCCGGATCCGGAGACCCCCATCACGACCAGGATCGTCGACGGCTGTGTCTGCAGCGTCATGATCGGCCCCCGATCAGCCCGCGAACGGGCTGATCACCAGGACCCCGGCGAGGCCGACCACGGAGATGAGGCACTCCATCACCGACCACGACTTCAGCGTCTGCGGGATGCTCAGGCCGAAGTACTCCTTGATCAGCCAGAAGCCCGCGTCGTTGACGTGCGAGAGGAACAGCGATCCGGATCCGATGGCGAGCACCAGCAGCGCGGATCCGGCCGAGGACATGCCCAGGTCGTGCACCAGCGGCTGCAGGATCCCGGCGGCCGTGATCGTCGCAACCGTGGCGGATCCGGTGGCGACGCGGATCAGCACCGCGACCAGCCAGGCGAAGAACAGCACTGCCGGCAGGGCTCCGCCGATGCCGGAGATCGCGTGCGCGATGACCGTGCCGATCGTGGAATCGACGAGGACCTGCTTGAATCCGCCGCCGGCGCCCACGATGAGGAGGATCCCGGCGATGGCGGGCAGCGAGGCCGAGACGGACGCGCCGACCTGCTTCGAGCTCATCGCGCCGCCGCGGCCCAGCACCACCATGCCGACCAGCACGGCGATGAGCAGCGCGATCACGGGCTTGCCGAGGAAGTCGATGACGCCCTTGAGCGCCGAGGTGTCGGTCGGAGCCACGACGTCGACGATGGCCGACAGCAGCATCAGGAACACGGGCAGCAGGATGCTGAACAGGGTCGCGCCGAAGCTCGGGCGGCGGCGCGCCTGGACCGCGGCGGTGTCACCGGGCTGCGCGGTGTCCTGGTCGGTCTGGAACAGCGCCGGCACGGGGACGTCCACCCAGCGTGCGGCGAGCTTTCCGAACAGCGGACCGGCGATGATCACGGTCGGGATCGCGATCAGCACGCCGAACGCGAGCGTCACGCCGAGGTTCGCGCCGATCAGGCTGATCGCTGCGAGGGGGCCGGGGTGTGGGGGCACCAGGCCGTGCATCGCGGAGAGGCCCGCGAGGGTGGGGATCGCGATCTTCATGAGCGAGACGCCGGAGCGGCGCGCGACCAGGATGATCACCGGCACCAGCAGCACCAGGCCCACTTCGAAGAACATCGGCAGGCCGATCAGCGCGCCGACCAGGCCCATCACCCACGGCAGCGCCGCGGCGCTCGCCTTCGAGATCAGAGTGTCGACGACGCGGTCGGCTCCGCCCGAATCGGCGAGCAGCTTGCCGTAGATCGCGCCGAGGGCGATCAGCACGCCGACGCCGCCGGCGGTGGATCCGAAGCCGTTGGTGAAGCTCGTGATGGTCTGCGTGGCCGACATCCCGGCGACGAGGCCGGTGACGATCGAGCCGATGACGAGGGAGAGGAACGGGTGCAGTTTGACCCAGGTGATCAGCACCACGATGACGGCGATGCCGAAGAGGGCGGCGGCGATCAGCAGCCACTCCGGTGCGGTCGTGGTCGGCGGGACCGGATCGGCGGCCCCGAGGAGGGCGGGGAGGACGGCGAGAGGGTTCGAGGACATGGCCATGAGCTTCCTTGATATGGCGGCGGATTTTGCCCCAGCATACGAGATAAGTAGGACTTAATCAACCAATAGCCTCAATACGCCTGGTTACTGGGTGAACATCGGGCTTCTTGCCGGACTATCGACATAATGGAGCCATGGGCGAAGGAACCGGTGACGGAGCTTCCGCGCAGCACCGGCGGCTGCTCGACACGATCGGCGTGCGCATCGTGGAAGGCGTGCTGACACCGGGGTCTCGCCTGCTGACCGCCGATGTGGCGACCGAGCTCGGCGCCTCCCGCTCCGCCATGCGGGAAGTGGTCCGGGTCCTGGAGACGGTCGGCATGGTGGACGTCCGCCGCCGCGCGGGCGTCGAGATCCTGCCCGCCGAACGATGGAGTCCGTACGCACCCGAGGTGATCCGCTGGCGGCTGGACGGATCCGGCCGGCTGCGGACGCTGCACGAGCTCAGCCAGCTGCGCTCCGCCGTCGAGCCGCTCGCGGCCCGTCTCGCCGCCGCGCAGGCCGGCCCGGAGCAGCGCACCGCGCTCGTGCAGGCGGTGCTCGGCATGGTCGAGCACGGCGATCGCGCGGACGAACCGGCCTACCTGCAGCACGACACCGACTTCCACCGCGCCGTGCTGCGCGGCTCGGGCAACCCCTATCTCGCCGGCCTCGCCGACGTGGTCGCCGCGCTGCTGCACGGTCGCACCGCGCACGCGCTGATGCCGAAGCACGCCGACAGGACCGCGCTGCAGCTGCACCAGGACGTCGCCGCCGCCATCACGGCCCGCGACCCCGAGGCGGCCGCGCGCGCGATGGCCGCGATCGTGACCGAGGCCGACGACGCGGTCGAGGCGATGGCGTCCCCCCTCACAGATCACTGAAGCGCTCCCGGGCGCCGGGCTGCCACCGGGCCTTATCCCGCTGATAGGTTGCGGCCAGCACCCGCCTACCCCGGCCGCGCATAATCGAAGCATGACGAAAGCCGCGGACACCCGGGAACAGGGGACGCACGCGCCGAGCGCGCTGCCCCGGTTGCTCGCCGCCGGAGTCAGAGGCGTGCGGCGCGTGCGACGAGCAGCGACCGCCACCTCGCCCGCCTTCGATCTGGCCTACGTGCGCAGGGGGCGGCGAGCACGGACCCCGATCGTGATCATCCCGGGCGGACCGGGCCTGGGATCCGTGCTCCCCTATCGTCGGCTGCGCCGGACGGCCGCCGCCCGCGGGCTCGACGTCATCATGATGGAGCACCGCGGGGTCGGCCTGTCGCGCGCGGATCTCGACGGGCGCAGCCTGCCCCTGTCCGCGATGCGGGTGGTCGACGTGATCGACGACCTCGCCGCCGTGCTGGACGAGGAGGGCGTCGACTCCGCCTACATCGCCGGATCCTCGTACGGCAGCTACATCGCGGCGGGATTCGGCGTGCGCCACCCCGATCGCGTCGCCGGCATGCTGCTCGACTCGACCCTGCAGTCCGTCGCCGATCGCGACGCGGAGCGGGCGATGATCCGCGGGCTGTTCGTCGACGCGGACACCCGGATCGCCGCGTCCGTGCGCGCATTGCTCGACGAGGGCTCTGATCCGCGGATCCTGCTCGGCGTGCTCCGTGCGGCGTACGAACTGGGCGGTGAGGAACTGCTCGGTCCGCTGCTGCAGCAGCGCCTGCAGGGGCTTCCCGGTTCGGGGCGTTCGCACGGATCGGTGTGGACGGCGCTGGAGACCTACGTCGATCGTGCGGAGTCGGAGGCGCACGTTCCGGGCTTCTACGAGTTCGACCTGGTCGGGGCGATCGCGTTCCGCGAGCTGGGCTTCGGGCCCGACCCGGACGGATCCGCCCTCGACCCCTCGCTCACCTACGCGCCGATCGCGGGCCGGTTCCCGCAGTTCGCGGGCGAGCCGTTCGATCTGCCCGCCGACGCCGCGGGTTTCGACTGGCCGACCGTCCTGCTCGCGGGATCGCGGGACCTGCGCACACCCGCCGCGGTAGCCCGGCAGGTCGCCGACACCGCACCGGACGCCGTGCTCGTCGAGATCGAGAACGGGCACAGTGCGCTCGAGTCGCATCCGCTCGCCCTGCTGCACGCCCTGGACCGCCTCAGCCACGGCGAGCAGCGCCGACTGCCCGAGGAGGCCGCGATCATGAACCGCCTGCCCCGGCGCGGCCTGATCGCGGGCCTGCCGCGGCTGCTCGCGACGGGTGCCCGCTGGGAGGCGGCACTGCGGCCCTGAGCCCCGGCCTCAGCCTTCGAGCCGCACCGCCGAGATCGCGCCGTCCGGCCAGGTGACGCACACTGTGATCGCGCCGTCCGAGGCGGGCACGGTCACCGCGCTCGGCGCAGGTTCGATCCCCCGCCCGAGCCGGACGGCGGCGATCACGATGCCCCCCTCGGCGACGCCCGAGACATCCAGCCGCGGCACGCTCGTGATCTCCCCGATCGGCGAGGTGCCCGACTCGACGTGCACCGACACGCTCACGCTCTCGGCACCCCTCTCCGTCAGGATCCGCAGCTCGGATCTCAGGCCGCCCAGGTCGAGCGCGATCGCACCGTCCGCGACCTCGGCGTCCGCGGCGGCGGATCCCGTGAGCGGCCAGCCACTCACCCGCAGCGGGAGCGGTGTCTCCGGCACCCCGGCGCGGGGCAGCCGCCGGGTCGCGCGCACTTCCCACGACCCGCGCAGCACGCTCGCCGTCTCGAGCAGCGGACCGTCCGTCACCACCCCTGCGCGGCCGGATCCGTGGTCGTAGGCGGGGCTGTCGATGCTCGAGTCGACCCAGTGCGCGTCGGCCACCGAGCTCGCGTGCGCGGCCACCCCGTCGTCACCGATCGCACCGCGCACGAACCCGGTGCGGTGCGTGGACCGGCCCGCGGCGTCGAGCGCGCCGACCATGTTGTCGGCGGGATCGTCGATGGTCGCCCCGGTCAGCGGCGGCAGGGTCGCGCTGGAGTAGCCGAACCGCGCGTACAGGGCCGAGTCGCCGGTGCGATCACCGGCGCGAGCGTGGTCGGCGCCGTGGTTGATCACGCGCACGATGCCGTCCGCGGCGGTGCCGCTCACCAGCCAGCCCGCCGGGCGGATCACCCGGCGCACGTCGCCCTGCTCGATCGGCAGCGGCTGCTCCACGGCCGTCCACACCTCGTGGTCGGCGGGCAGCACGAGCCCGAGGAACCCCTTTGACGCCCAGTACGGCGAGCCCGCACCGGAGTAGGTCTGCGCCATCGCCGGCCACTCGCCGAACAGGCCGACCGAGAGCAGGCCGCTCTCGTCGATCGCCCCGCGTTCCACGAAGGCGCGCAGCTGCCCCGACGCCCCTCGGCGCAGCATCCCGAGTGGCAGCCGGGTCGCGCCGGAGACCGCGCCCATCCAGAGCGGGGCGGCCGTCGCGAACCGGTAGATGAGGCTGCGTCCCTGCAGCACGGGCACGCCATCCGCGCCGATCAGCGCCGAGTAGTCATCCAGGAAGTCCGCCAGCCGGGCGCGGAACACCGGGGCGAGCGCATGGGATCCGAACTCCGCAGACCCCGACGAGCTCGCCCACAGCAGCGGGTACAGGTGCATCGCCCAGCCGCAGTAGTAGTCGTAGGCGCGGACTGCGCCGTCGGCCCACCAGCCGTCGGTCTGGTAGTAGTCCTCGATCCGCGCAAGGTCGGCGGCGATGCGGGCGGGGTCGTGCGGCCCGCCCACCGAGGCGAGGAAGGTCTCCACCGTGATCCGGAACCACAGCCAGTTGTTGTCCGGGTAACCGCCGGCCGGGCTCAACGCGAGCCAGTCGAGGATCTGCCGCTGCGCGACCGGATCCAGCCCGTCCCACAACCATTCCCGGGTGAGCTGCAGCCCGAGCGCGATCGAGGCGGCCTCCACCTGCACCTGCGCGCGCTCGTCCGGGCGCGGCCAGCGCTCCGGGTTCGACGGGTCCGTTCCCGCGATCAGCCCGTCGTGGTACCACTCCAGGAAGCCGTGCGGGTCCGCACCCCGTTCGCCGGTGAGCCGGAACGCGAAGAGCATGAACGACCGCGCGAAGCCCTCCAGCCCGTCACTGGCTTCTCCGCTGCTGCTCACCACACCCGGCAGGCGCACCTGGCTGCGGCTGGATCCGAAATACGGCCGCAGCGACAGCAGCAGGTGGTCGGCGACGGCGGCCCAGTGCGCGCGGGTCCATCCGGTGTGCGGGGAGAGCGCGCGATCTTCCGGGGGCAGGATCAGACGGGCGGGGTCGAAGGCGGTCACAGGGTCTCCTTCAGGAGTGGGCGGGGTGGGACGCGCGGGGCGGGACCGGCGTCGTCGGTGATGCTCGGACGGAGCGACGACTCACGCACGTGCAGCTCGGGGCTGAGCTTCACACGGTAGGCCGGGCGGCTGCTGCCCGCCTCGAGCCGCGCGATGAGCAGGTTGACCGCCTCACGCCCGACGTGCTGCTTGGCCGGGCGCACGGCGGTGATGGCGGGATCGCCGAAACGGGCGACGTCGTCGTCGTAGGCGACGATCGCGAGGTCGTGGGGCACCCGGATCCCCCGGTCCAGCGCGTGCTGCTCGAGCGCGAGGGCCTGCGGGTCCGGCAGCACGATGACGGCGGTGGTCGCGGTCTCGCGGATGAGGCGCAGCGCCTCGTCCATCTCGCGCTCCCGCCCCGGCGCGTCGAAGCGCACCCCGGTCATCGACACGACGTCGACCGGCAGCCCCAGCGAGCGCAGCGCGTCCCGCCAGCCGCGCCGCACGTGGCGGCCGGTGGGATTCTCGGACTCCACGATCAGGCCGATCCGCTCATGCCCGGCAGCCACCAGGTGCCGTACCGCGAGCGCAGCGCCGGCCGCATGATCCGAGACGACGGATTCGAGGTGCGGGGCGGCGGCAGCCGCGCGCACGCGGCGCTCGGCGAGGACGACCGGCACCGGGAGCGCGTCCAGCCACTCCAGCATCTCGATCCCGTGCTCGGCGTGCGTGTCGGGCGCGACGATCAGGCCGTGCAGGCCGGGGGTGTTCAAGAGCGCCTCGACCTGGCGCCGGTTGTCGCGCAGCTCGTAGGTCGACGCGCGCAGCAGCAGTCGCGCGCGCAGCTGCGTGGCCTGGGCCCTCGCCCCGTGCACGATCGGCGGCCAGTAGTACTCCAGAGAGGGCACGACCATGCCGATCGTGTACCGGGTGACGGCCGGATCGTGCCCGACCAGCGCCGGGCTGAGGCCGGGCTCGATGGCGCTGCGCAGTGTGGCTCCGCCGTGCACGCGGGTGACCAGTCCCTGCTGGGCGAGGGTGTTGATGTCACGGCGCACGGTGAGCTCGCTCACCCCGAGCCGTCGGGCGATCGAGGACACGCCGACCGAGCCGTGCTCCCGGATCTCGTCCATGATCCGTTCCCGGCGCTGCAGCGCGAACAGCGGATCCTTCCCGCTCACGACAGCTCCTCGACCACGGTCGTGAGGGCGCCCGCCCTGGCCGGGAGGTCGTAGACGAGGCGGGTGAGCACCGCGCCCCACACGGCGATGAGCTCGGGATCGTCGAGCTCCCACTCCTCGACCGTCGGGACGACCGCGGCGCCGCCCTCGAGGGTCGCCGTGATCCGGATCCGATGCCCGTCGGCGGCGACCTCCACTCCCTCGCCGCGCGGCTCGACCGAGCCCGACGCGATGAGGTGCACCCTGTTCCGGCCGTCCTCCTGCAGCCGCCAGCGGTCGATGATCTCGATCCGGTCCGCGGCTCCGTCCAGGGCGCCGGCTCCGAGGAATCGGAACCTGCGCCGCCACGAATCGCCGTCCGCGAGGGCGTACGCGCCCGCGAGTTCCAGCTCGAGCTCGACCGGCCCCTGCGTGTGCGCGGCCGCGGCCTCCCCCGGCTCACCCGGCGGCGCGAAGATCACCCGCGCGACGAAGTCCGGGCCCTCGCCCTGCTCGAGGCCGAGCGGCGCGGGCGCACTGTGCCAGCTGCTCTGCATCGCGCGGATCCCGTACCGGTCGGCGCCGAAGGTCTGCGCGGTGTACGTCGGCTTGCCCACGTCCACGAGCAGAGGCCGCCCGCCGGACGCGACGAGGAAGGATCCGAGGTCCTTGTGGTTGTGGTTCTCATCGTTCGTGCCGCCCTTCGCGGCGAGCGCCAGGCCGTCCTCGACCCCGGCCGCACCGCGGCACACCAGCACTTGCACCGAGGGCAGCCAGACGACGGCGGGCAGCGGCGCGGAGGCGGGCGGAGCGGCCCGCCAGGACTCATCGACGAGCGCCCGCACCAGCCGCGGCAGCCCACCGGCGACGTCCGCCACGGGCGCGCCCGGCCGACGTGCCGCACGGGCCCAGGCCGTGACCCGCTCGTCGCCGATCCTGCCACCCCACCGGAACGGGAGCTGCCAGGGCACGGGCCCGTGCGACCGGGCCCAGCCGTCGGCTACGTTCACGTACCAGTCATCGCCGAGATGCATCCGCATCGGGAAGCGCAGGGTCTCCGCGACGACCGGGATCGCCGCCGCGTCCAGCGCACCGTCGGTCGCGCGCGACACCAGCTCCAGCATCTCGAGCATGCGCCCGGCGCCGTTCCACCAGTACGCCACGCCCTCGTCGATCGCACCGTCGGCGGGCAGCTCCGCGACGTACCTGTCCAGGCTGTCCAGCGCCCTCGCCGTCATGCGCGCCACGCGTGCGGTGTCGTCCAGCAGCAGCATCGCCGCGAGCAGCACGTTGCCGAGGATCCACGGATTCCAGTTGTTCACGTCGCGCCAGTAGCCCAGCCACCACAGGTCGTCACGCGTCTCGAACGGCGTGAACACGCGCACTTCCGCCTCGTGCCGGATCCGCTCCCGCAACCCCGGCCAGGACGGCGCCCAGCGCCCGCCGAGGATCCGGTCCGCGACCGCCAGCTGCGCCACGATCTCCCCCGCCACGAGGTCCAGGTAGGGCGAGGAGACGTCGGGCAGCACGAACCCGCGGCGGGTGTGCGCGTCGTCATGCGCGGGCAGGGACCACGTGCTCTGCTCGCACAGCACCACCGCACCGTCGGCCGCCTCGTCGATCCAGCGCTCCGCACCCGTGGCGGCCGCCGTGATCACGGCCCGTGTCAGCCGCTCCTGGCGGTCCGACACCGCGCGCTCGTAGGCGGCGCGATCGCCGTCGCGGACGTACCGGGCGAACAGCGAGCCGAGCGCGTCCGGCCAGGGCCGCCCGAGATCCGCCGCGGCGGCATCGCCGATGCGTTCGATCGTGATCGGATCCATCCGATCCCACACCTCGCGGCGGGCGAGCGGCGGGATGCCGACCCGCTCACGCAGCGTCTCCGGATCGAGTCCGTCGAACGATGCGTGCAGCGCATCCGCGCGCATCGCCGCTCCCCACTCCGCGAACAGCGGCCCGCGGAATTCCGCGGGAACCACGATCGTCCCGTCGGGAGGCGCCGCGTGTGCGCTGACCCGGGAGAGGGCATCGGATGCCATGGTCACACCTTCGTTCATGTCGGTATTTGTGCGAATCGGATCGTTCTGTTTCATCTCGAACGAGTCTGAGTATCTACTGAGTTCAGCGACGACGCAATGCCCTGCCTCGTCGGGATCTGACGAAGGACGGACACCCCGGGAATGACCGCAACGACCACCCCCGAAGCTCTCGTCGTGATGTCGCGCGACGTGTTCGAGCGTCAGTTCGATGCCGCGCGGATCTCCCGGCTGCGCGACCTCGCGATGGTGCCGGATCCGGTCTTCACGGACGACCTGGACGATCCCGCCCTCGCCGATCGCCTTGCCACGGTCGAGGTGCTGCTCACGGGCTGGGGCGCCCCGCGCCTCGACGCCGCGCGGCTCGACCGGATGCCGCGGCTGCGCGCGATGCTGCACTGCGCGGGATCCGTCCGCCTCCAGGTCAGCGACGAGTTCTGGGCACGGGGGATCCGCGCCGCATCGGTCGCGGACGTGAACGCCGTACCCGTAGCCGAGTTCACCCTCGCCGCGATCATCTTCGCCGGCAAGAAGGCGCCCTTCATCGCCGCAGACCCGGAGAGCCGTCGCCTGAACGGGCTCGCGGCCGAACGGTTCGGGGAGCTCAGCAACCTCGGGCGTACGATCGGCGTGGTCGGCTTCAGCAGGGTCGGGCGCCGCGTCGTCGACACCGTGCAGCAGCTGGAAGACGTCACCTGCCTGGTCGCCGACCCGTACGCGGATCCGGCCGAGATCGCCGCCGCGGGCGGCGTGCACACGACGCTGCAGGAACTGCTCCCGCGCGTCGACGTGCTCTCCCTGCACGCGCCGGAGCTGCCCTCCACGCGTCACATGATCGGCGCAGGGGAGCTCGCGGCGCTCCGCGACCACGCCACCCTGATCAACACGGCGCGCGGCAGCGTGATCGACACCGCCGCGCTCGAGCGGGAGTGCGCGAGCGGTCGCCTGAACGCGATCCTCGACGTGACAGACCCCGAGCCGCTCCCCGCCGACTCGCTTCTGTACCGCCTGCCGAACGTCATGATCACTCCACACCTGGCCGGATCCCTCGGATCCGAGCTGCATCGCATGACGGACGCCGCCCTCGATGAGCTCGAACGCTTCACCGCAGGGCTCCCCCTGCACGAGGAGGTCACCGTCGACGCGCTGCGGCTGATCGCCTGATCCTCCCGACCCGCACCATCCCATCCCGCACCCAAAGGAGTCACCCCGCATGAAGAGAAAGCTCATCGCCGTCGGCACTGTCGCCGCGGCGGCGCTCGTCCTCGCCGGCTGTGCCGGCACCTCGACGCCCGCATCCACCGCCTCGGACGGCAGCGCGAAGTCCACCCTGACCATCGCGCTGTGGGATCTGCAGAAGACGCCGGAGTTCAACGCCCTGATCTCGGCGTTCGAGAAGGCGAACCCGAACATCACCGTGCAACCCGTCGACATCCCCTCGGTGAACTACGAGGACAAGATCACGACCATGCTCGCCGGTGGCGACAGCACCGACATCATCACGGTGAAGAACCTCACCGACTTCGGCGGCTACGTCAAAAAGCAGCAGTTCCAGAAGGTCGACGACGTCGTCAAGGAGCTGCCCGCGGACAAGATCCCCGCGCTGCAGCAGTACACCTACCAGGGCTCGACCTACGCGACCCCGTACCGGCAGGACTTCCACGTGCTCTACTACAACAAGGACCTGTTCCAGAAGGCGGGTGTGCCGGATCCGGAGAACCTCACCTGGGACGAGTTCGCCGCCGACGCGCAGAAGCTCACCACCGGCAGCGACGCCGACAAGGTCTACGGCGCGTACATCCACACCTGGAACTCGATGGTGCAGGGGTATGCGGCCGTCCAGCAGAACAAGTCGTACGACAAGCCGGACTACTCCTGGATGGCCGACCAATACAAGGTCACCCTCGACATGCAGAAGGCAGGGTCCATCATGGACTGGGCCACCGCGAACAGCCAGAAGACCAGCTACCAGAACATGTTCGAGACCGGCAAGGCCGCGATGGTGCCGATGGGCAGCTGGCTGATCGCGCCCCTGCTGGCCGACAAGAAGGCCGGCACCACGAACGTGAACTGGGGGATCGCGCCGATTCCGCAGCTGAAGTCCGGGAGCAAGATCACCACGATGGGCGGGCCCACGGGCTTCGGCATCAACAAGAACGCGAAGAACACCGCGGCGGCGAAGAAGTTCCTCGCCTTCGCTTCCGGCCCCGAAGGCGCCAAGGCCGTCGTCGGCGTCGGGATCGTCCCCGCCTACCACGGCGCCGACATCACCAAGGCATACTTCGCGCTGCCCGGCATGCCGCAGGACAGCCTCTCGAAGAAGGCGTTCGCGCCCGACACGATCCGCCCGGACGGCCCCACCGGCCCCGATGCGGCGGCGATCGGCGGCGTGCTCAACCAGGAGCACCAGCTGATCATGACCGGCAGCAAGCCCGTGTCCGACGTGCTCACCGAGATGGCGAGCCGCGTCAAGAACGAGGTGCTGCAGCAGTGAGGCACCCGGCCGCTGAGCCTGTCGAAGCCCCTTCGACAGGCTCAGGGACCGACCACAGCTCAGGGACCGGACCCACCCCTTCCCGTTCCGGAACGAGGACATCATGACCACGATCGCCGATCGACCACCCGCCCCGCCGCCGACGTCGCGGGCTGCCGCAGGACGCCGCATGCGCCGCCGCAGCATCCTGGTCGGGTGGAGCTTCATCCTCCCGAACTTCGTCGGCTTCGCCCTGTTCACGCTCGTCCCCGTCATCGCGGCGTTCGGCCTCGCCTTCATGAAGTGGGACGGCTTCAACGCCCCGGAGTTCATCGGGATCCGCAACTTCACCCGCCTCTTCGGCGATGACAGCTTCCACGTCGCACTGCTGAACACCGTGCTCTACGCGGTGGGGCACGTGCCGCTCACTCTCGCGATCTCCCTGTGCCTGGCCCTGCTGCTGAACCAGAAGCTGCGCGGCATCGCATTCTTCCGTGTCGCGATCTTCTTCCCGTACATCACCTCGCTCGTCGCGATCGCGATCGTGTGGAACATGCTGTTCAACCCGACCAGCGGCCCGATCAACCAGTTCCTGCACCTGATCGGGATCGCGCACCCGCCCGGCTGGACGGCGAGCACCACCTGGGCGCTGCCGGCCGTGATCATCACCGGCGTGTGGCGCGATATGGGGTACTACATGGTGCTGTTCCTCGCCGGCCTGCAGGCGATCCCGCACGAGTACTACGAGGCCGCGTCCGTGGACGGCGCCGGCAGGTGGCGCACCTTCTGGAACATCACGCTGCCGTCGCTGCGCCCCACCACGTTCCTGGTGCTCGTGCTGCTGAGCGTGTCGAGCTTCAAGGTCTTCGACCTCATCTTCGTGATGACCCAGGGCGGGCCGGGCAGGGCGACCCTGGTGCTCTCGCAGCTCATCTATCAGGACGGCATCATCAACGGCCAGTTCGGCTACGCCTCGGCGATCTCGCTCGTGCTGTTCGTGATCGTGCTCGTCGTGACCGTGTTCCAGTTCCGGATCCAGCAGAGGAGGGAGCGCTGATGAGCTCACTCGCCTCCGACCTCGCCCGTGAGGTCGCCGCCGGCGGCGCACCCGGTCGCCCCTCCGCGTCCCGCGCACCCCGCAGCGCCCGGCGCACCCGCACGCGTCTCGGCCGGGCCGCGATGTACGTGCTGCTGACCGTGCTGCTGGGGATCGTGCTGCTGCCGTTCTTCTGGATGCTGTCCAGCTCGTTCAAGAACGACGTCGACGTGCTCACGGTGCCGATCCAATGGATCCCGAAGACGTTCGTGTGGACGAACTACGCGAAGATCTGGACCGAGATCCCGATGGCCGGCTACCTCGCCAACTCGGCCTTCCTGTCGATCGTGATCACGATCCTGCAGGTGCTCACCGGCAGCTTCGCCGCCTACGGCTTCTCGAAGGTGCGCTTCCCCGGCCGCGATGCCCTGTTCCTCGCGTACATCGCGACGATCGCGGTGCCGTGGCAGGCGTACATGATCCCGCAGTACGTGATGATGCAGAAGGCCGGCCTGACGAACACCTTCGCCGCGCTCATCCTGCTGCAGGCGTTCGGCGCGTTCGGGGTGTTCCTGATGCGGCAGTACTACATGACCATCCCGGACGAGCTGAACGAGGCGGCCAGGATCGACGGGCTCAGCGACTACGGCATCTGGGCGCGGATCATCCTGCCGCTGTCGAAGCCGGCGCTCGCCTCCCTGGCGCTGCTCACGTTCGTGAACACCTGGAACGACTACATGGGCCCGTTCATCTACCTCTCCAGCAACCAGCTCTGGACCGTGCAGATCGGCCTGCAGTCGTTCATCGGCCAGTACTCGGCGCAGTACGCGATGATCATGACCGGCTCCGTGATCAGCGTGATCCCGATCCTCGCCATCTTCCTCGCCGGGCAGCGCTATTTCATCGCCGGCATCGCGACGAGCGGGATGAAGGGATGAGCGCGGTGACGGGCGAGCGCCGCAAGGCCCGGATTCCGCGCCTCGACCACGAGAGCATCGACACGATCTTCGGGTATGCGTACGCGCTGCTCGTGGTCGACGCGCTGCTCGTCGTCTTCAACCTGCCCCTCGCCGTCATGCTGTTCGTGACCGTGGACTCGCTGCAGTCCTGGCCCTTCTTCCTGTTGCTGTCGCTCACGCTCGCGCCGTCGCTGGCGGGCGCCTTCGAGGTCTTCCGCAGCATGCGCGAGGACGGACGCTCTACGCCGGTCCTCGCGTTCCTGCGCGGGTACCGGAGACGCGGAGCTGCGGCCTTCGTGGTGGGGCTCGTCACCGCCGTCGTGGTCGCCGCCGCGCTGTTCGACGGGACCGTGCTCGCAGGCACCGTCTGGGCACCCCTGCTCGGCCCGCTGCTGGCGGTGCTCGGCGTCGGAGCGATCGCCGTCGCACTGTTCGCGCTCGCCGGCCTCGTGATGTTCGGATCCGTCTCGATCAGGGCCATCGTCAAGGCGGCCCTGTACCTGGCCGTGCAGCGCTGGTACTTCAGCCTCCTCTCGCTCGCGATGGTCGCACTGACGGGTGCGGCCGTCCTCGCCCAGCCCGTGCTGGGGGCCGCCCTGGTCCCCGGCATCCTGCTCTACCCCGTCTTCGCGAACGCGCAGTACTCGTTCAGCCGCATCCTGGAGTTCTGACCCGATCGCCCGCACTGAGAGAGGCCCCTCCGATGACCCGCGCCTTCGACGCACAGCATCTCGACTACGCTCCCTGGGATTTCCTCGGCGATGCCTCGGCGGAGGAGAGCGACATGCAGCGGGCCCTGCAGGCGCAGTTCGTCCGGGAGAACCCGACCTCCGTTCTCGGCGAGAACTGCTTCATCTCGCCACTCGCCGCGGTGCAGACCTCAGAGCTCCACCTCGGCAATCGCAGCTACGTGGCCGCCCACGCGCACCTGTCCGGCGACGTGCGCGTCGGTGACGACTGCTCGATCAATATCGGAACGGCCGTTCGCGGCACGGTGTCGATAGGCGACGCGGTGCGCATCGGGGCGTCGACCTCGATCCTGGGCTTCAATCACGGGTTCGCGCCCGGCATCGAGGTGTTCCGGCAGCCGCACTCCTCGAAGGGGATCGTGATCGGCGACGACGTGTGGATCGGAGCACACGTCGTGATCGTCGACGGCGTCCGCGTCGGCTCCGGGGCAGTGATCGGCGCGGGTTCCATCGTGACGAGGGACGTCCCCGCGGGCGCACTCGTCGCGGGCAACCCGGCCCGGATCCGACGCTGGCGACAGGATCCGGCCGCCGCCCTGCGAGCGCGGCTGCGTGATTTCGACGCCCGGATCCGATCCGAGCTCACAGCGATCCTCGATGCCTCCTGGCGAGCGGACCTGGGCTGCTACGTCGACAAGCCCGGCGCTGTGCCGACGCTGCGCGCACAATGCGACGCGGTCGAGATCGCGATCACCGTGAGCGGGACGGCACCGGAACGTCCCCCGCGTGCCGAGGCCGCTCGACGACTCTCCGCACTGCAGGATCCCGCGACCGGCCTGTTCCCCGAGCTCGAGGCGGACGGCCGGCCATCCGCGCTGATCGGGGACTTCCCCGGCGATGGAGCGGACTACCGGATGCTCTGCACCGGTTACGCCCTCGGTCTTCTCGGCGCACCGATCGCGCACCCCATCGCGTACCCGCTCGCGATCGACGGCGACGAGCTCGTGCGCGCCCTCGAGAGGCAGCCGTGGGGCGAGGGGACGTGGGCCGCCGGCGCCTTCGTCGACGCCGTCGGCACGGCCCTGCGCTGGAACACCGTGCTCTCCCCCGCCGCGTCGGCCCGTCCGACCGCCACGCTGTTCGGCTGGCTGCTGCTGCATGTGTCGCCCGAGACGGGCATGTGGGGCTCGGCGCCCCAGGGCGGGGATCTGCTGCAGCTCGTGAACGGGTACTACCGGCTGACCCGCGGCACATTCGCGCAGTTCGGCGTGCCGCTGCCGCACCCCGAGAGGGCGATCGACACGGTGCTGCGCCATGCCGGCGACGCGCAGTACTTCGCGCCGGAGCGACAGAACGCGTGCAACGTGCTCGACGTCGTGCATCCGCTCTGGCTGCTGGGCCGGCAGACCACGCATCGTGCCGCCGAAGCGCGGGAGGTGCTCGTGCGGCTGCTCTCCGACGCGCTCGAGCATCATGTGCCGGGGAAGGGATTCGGGTTCGCGGCGCCGTCGCACGCCGGCGGCGACGCCGGCTCCCGGACGCCGGGGCTGCAGGGAACCGAGATGTGGCTGTCGATCATCTGGATCGCCGCCGATGCCCTGGGGCTGTCGGATGAGCTGTCGATCCGTCCGCGCGGCGTGCATCGTCCTGAGCCGGCGTTCGGCAAGACCTGGCGCTAGCGGTGCCCCCACGGGACGGCCGCCGGGGCCGCGACCGACTCCCGAACGATGAGCCGCGTGCCGACGATGATCTCGCCGTCGGCGTGACGGCCGAACGCGTCGTCCGTGCGGCTGAGCGCGAGGCGCACGCTTTCGCGCCCCATGTCCTCGAGCGGCACGTGCACCGTGGTCAGCTTCGGGGTGAGCTCGCTCGACTGCGGGATGTCGTCGTATCCGACCAGGGAGATGTCCTCCGGCACCCGCACCCCCTGCGCGGTCATCGCGTCCAGGGCGCCGGCCGCGACCAGGTCGTTGGCCGCGAAGACCGCAGTGACGTCGAGCCGGGCATCCAGCAGCTCACTCATGGCGGCGTGCCCGAACCGCCGTCCGAACGCCCCTTGCCGCACCAGCTCCGGCGTCACCTCGAAGCCGTGCGACTGCATGGCGCGACGATAGCCGGCAAGGCGCGCGACGCTCGTGGAGAGCCCCACCGGCCCGCCGAGATAGACGATCCTGCGGTGCCCCTGGGAGATCAGGTGCTCGGTCACGGCGAAGGCACCGCCCTCGTTGTCATAACCGACGATCTTGGTGGGCACGTTCTCGCCCACCGACGGGCGTCCGCACAGCACGAGCGCGGATCCTATCCCGGCCAGCGTTCTGGCGCGCTCCGCCATGCGCCGTCGGGCGCTGGCATCGTCGTATCCGCCACCGACCACGATCACCGCGTCGGTACGCTGGCTGATCATGCGGTCGATGAGCTCGATCTCGCGATCGACGTCGCCCTGGGACGCTGCCACGATGCACAGGCGCCCTGTCGTCGCGGCCTCCTGCTCGACGCCGCGCACGATGTACGAGAAGAACGGATCGACGAGGTCGTTCACGATGATGCCGACGCTGTGCGTGGAGGAGCTGGCGAGCGCACGGGCATGCGCGTTCGCGGTGTAGCCGAGGTCGTCGATCGCGCGCTTGACGGCGTCGCGGGTGGACTGCGCAACCGGATAGTTGCCGTTCAGGACGCGCGACACGGTGGCCGACGAGACGCCGGCCTGCTGGGCCACGTCCGACATCGTGACGGTGTGCGCCCCGCGGATCGCTGCGCTCTCGCTTTGCGTCGTCATCCCGTCCTCCCTTCGTCGATCCCGCGACCCCCGTCGCGGCTGTGCGCCCGGCATCGGTCAGGCGGTGTAGGCCAGCTCGTCGGCACGCAGTTCGTGCACGAGGGTCCCTCGACCAACGTAGTGCTCGACCTCGCGCACAGCGGAGTCGCCCAGCCGGTGGATCTCATTGCCCAGCGCACCCGCGATGTGCGGCGTCAGCACCACATTCGGCAGCGAGTACAGCGGCGACCCCTCCGGCAGCGGTTCGGGGTCGGTGACGTCGAGATACGCGTCCAGACGCCCTGTCACGGCCTCCGCGGCGAGCGCCGCGGTGTCGATCAGCGCGCCGCGCGCGGTGTTGACGATCACTGCGCCGTCGCGCAGCAGAGCGAGCTCGCGGGCCGAGATGATGTGCCGGGTGTCAGGCGTGCTCGGCGCATGCAGGGTGAGCACGTCGCTGCGGCGGCACAGCTCGTCCAGCGGCACGGCCTCGACGCCGAGGCGCTGGGCCTCCTCCGCGGTCAGGTAGGGATCGCAGACGAGGATCCGCGCGTGCAGCAGCCGCACGAGACGGATCACCTCCCGCCCCACGCGCGAGGCCCCGAGGATGCCGATGGTCACGCCGTTCGCCCCGATCGGCGGCACGCCCGCAACAGACCGACGACGTCGCGTGGTGCGCAGCTGATCCGCGAAGCGGCTCGCCCGCTTGAGACCGAACACGATCGCGGCGAAGGTGAACTCCGCGACCGGCGTCGCGTTCGCGAAAGCCGCCGTGCTGACTCTGATTCCGCGGCGGAAGGCCTCCTGGTCGAGGAAGGTCTTGACCGTGCCTGCCGTATGCGCCAGGACCTCGAGCCGGGGGCAGAGATCGAGCACCGCGGCGTCGATGCGCGGCGTGCCCCACCCGGTGAGCATCACCGTGGCGTCGCGCAGGGCCGCGCGGGCAGCGGGCGCGTCGAAGTCGACGATCGGCAGCGGACCCACCAGGTCCACCACGCTCCGCAGCCGGGCGAGCGCCTGGGCGGAGAACACCTCGGCGAACGACTCCTCCGCCATGACGACCACGGCCGTCGGCCTTGTCGTCGCGAGATCCTGATCCACGTCGATCCCTTCTTTCCGTTTCTGATAGTAAGCGCATACTATGCCTCACGTCCAACTGGCTCACCGATCCTCTTTCATAAAACCTCGTAAATCACACACTTCAACGATTTTCAGGTCGGCGTTGACACTCCGACGACATTCTGTACCGTCGCAGAAATAGCAAGCGCTTTCTAGTGGTTGCGGAGAACCGATGACGCTCTCCCCGCGTCGCGTATCGAGGTTGATGATGAGCAGCTACAGCGAGGCACTCGTGCAGAGCACGACCACCCCCGCCGACCGCGCCTCCGGCACGAGCCCCATCCCGGAGACGCCGGCGCGCCACCGGCGCGTCCGGAGCGTCGGCGGCGTCCCGGTCAAGAAGAAGCGCACCCTGTGGGCGCGGATCAAGCGCGACCGGATGATGCTGATGCTGGTCGCCCCGGGCTTCCTGTACTTCGTGGTGTTCCACTGGCTGCCGCTGCCCGGCAACATCGTGGCGTTCGAGAACTACCAGCCCTATCTCGGCTTCATCGACAGCGCGTGGGCGGGACTCGACAACTTCGTGAAGATCTTCGGCGATCCCACGTTCTGGCAGGCGCTGCGCAACACACTCGTCATCACCGGCCTGCAGCTGGTGCTATTCTTCCCGATCCCGATCGTGCTGGCGCTGCTGCTGAACAGCATCATGTCCGGCCGGATCCGCAAGTTCGTGCAGAGCGTCGTCTACCTGCCGCACTTCCTCGGCTGGGTCATCATCGTGTCGATCTTCAACCAGGTGCTCGGCGCGACCGGCGTGGTGCCCCACGTCATGCAGGCGATCGGGCTGCCGCCGTTCGAGGCGATGACCACGCCGTGGTTCTTCCCGTTCCTGGTCTCCATCCAGTCCGCCTGGAAGGACGCGGGCTGGGGCACGATCATCTTCCTCGCGGCCCTGATGAACATCGACCAGGAGCTGTACGAGGCGGCGGCGGTCGACGGCGCCGGTCCCTGGCAGCGCATGCGCAGCATCACGATCCCCGGGATCATGCCCGTGGTCATCCTGCTGTTGATCCTGAACCTCGGCAGCATCCTCTCGGTCGGCTTCGAGCAGATCGTGCTGCAGCGCGACAACGTCGGGGCAGGTGCGGGCGAGGTCCTCGACACCTGGGTCTACTACAACGGCATCCAGAACGGGCAATGGGGGCCCGCGGCCGCCGTCGGCCTGGTGAAGGGCGTCGTCGGGCTCGCCCTCGTGCTCGGCGCCAACAAGGTCGCTCATCTGTTCGGCCAGGAAGGGGTGTACTCCAGTGGCAAGTGACGTGCAGCTGACGACCAGAGCGGTCGTCATGCCGAAGAATCGCCGAAACGGCCGCCGGATGGACTCCGCACGGCCGGTCTGGATGGAGCGGCCCAGCACGCTGGGCAGGACTGGCAAGGCGATCGTGATCACGCTGATCTGCATCGTCACGATCTACCCGTTCCTCACGGTGATCTCGACGAGCCTGTCGGACAGCACCGACATCGCCAACGCGAACGGCCTCGTGCTGATCCCGCTGCATCCGACCTTCGCGGCCTACGAGACGATCTTCGCGGGCGGCGTGGTCACGGCGGCCCTCGTGCGCAGCATCCTGATCACGGTGATCGGCACGGTGCTCTCGCTCGCCGCGACCGTGGGCATGGCCTACGGGCTCTCCCGCCGCGATCTCGCATTCGGCAAGTTCATCCTGCTGACGGCGCTGTTCACGATGCTGTTCACCCCCGGCATCATCCCCAGCTTCCTCATGGTCAAGCAGCTCGGTCTGCTGGGCAGCTACGCGGCCCTGGTGCTGCCGACTCTCGTCTCCGCCTTCAACCTCGTCGTGGTGCGCTCGTTCTTCATGGGGCTGCCGCAGGAGCTGTTCGAGGCGGCGCGGATCGACGGCGCCGGAGACTTCAGGATCCTCGTGAAGCTCGTGCTCCCGCTCTCCAAGGGCGTGCTGGCCGTCGTCGGGCTGTTCTACGCGGTGTCGTACTGGAACGCGTTCTTCAACGCGATGCTCTATCTGAAGAGCGATCAGTGGCCGCTGTCGATGATCCTCCGGCAGTACGTGCTGCTCGGGTCCCCGCTGGACACCGCCTCGGTCGGCGAGATCTCGGCGCCCTCGCAGGCGATCCAGATGGCGGTGGTCGTGATCAGCCTGGTGCCCATCCTGCTCGTCTACCCGTTCCTGCAGAAGTACTTCACCAAGGGCGTCCTGACCGGTGCGGTCAAGGGCTGACGCCCGCTCCCCCTCCTCCATCCCGACAGCACCACCCGACAGAAAGGAGCCATCGTGGCTCTCGAAACGAATCGGCGAACCTTCCTCTCGTTCGCCCTTCTCGGCGCCGTCGGCGTCGTGGCCGCCGGCTCGCTGGCCGGCTGCGGCACGCAGACCGCTTTGAACGCATCGGCGGCCTCGGCCTCCGTGCTGCCGAAATACATCCCGCTCTCCGGCGTGACGGCCGATCTTCCCGGCACCGCCGCCGGGGTGCCGGCGGCGTTCCTGAACTACCCGGCGAAGCCATTCCGGGCGGTCGCCGCGCCGTTCATGAAGGGGCAGAAGGTCTCGGCGATCACGAACATCTTCGGCCCGCCGCCGACCCCGGCCGACAACAATCCGGCGTGGCAGGCGATCCTCAAGCGCCTGGGCGGCACGGTCGACATCACCGCCGTGTCCAGCGACGACTACGACACCAAGCTGAACACGGTGATCGCGGGCAGCGACATGCCTGACCTCATGCTCAACGACGGCGCCGCGATCGCCGACATCATCGGCTTCCTGGAGTCGGCGTGCCAGGACCTCACGCCGTTCCTGGCCGGCGACAAGGTCAAGGCCTACCCGAACCTGGCGAACATCCCCCAGGCGTTCTGGAAGCCGACCGTGCAGAACGGCAAGCTCTTCGGCATCCCGATCCCCCGCGGCATGACCGGCGGATCCGGGTTCATCAACCAGACGTTCTTCGAAGCGGCCGGCGTCTCCGACACCAGCACGATCAAGAGCGCGGACGACTACTTCGCGCTCGCCAAGCAGCTCACGGGCGCGAACCGCTGGGCGCTCGGCAGCACCAAGTTCGGTCTCATCCCGTTCG
Source organism: Microbacterium panaciterrae (assembly GCF_039541635.1). NCBI lineage: Bacteria > Bacillati > Actinomycetota > Actinomycetes > Micrococcales > Microbacteriaceae > Microbacterium > Microbacterium panaciterrae. The sequence goes on along the minus strand of NZ_BAABGP010000010.1, from coordinate 18,205 downwards.
AGCACATCTTCCACGTGCCGTACAACTGGACCCTGAAGAACGGCAAGCTCGTCAAGGACTTCGAAACCCCGGAGTATCTGGAGGCGATCAGCTTCGTGCAGAAGCTGTACGCGGCGGGCTGCTACGCGCCGGGCAGCGAGGGGTGGACGAAGTCGCAGATGTCGAACGCGTTCATCTCGGGCCAGGTCGCGCAGATCTACGACGGACTGCCCGCGTTCGGCAAGCCCGGCGGCTACCAGCAGACCGTCCCGGCGGCGAACCCGGCCAACAAGGTCGCGCCGTTCCTGCCGTTCAGCGCCCACGGCGGCAAGGCGACGGTCTGGCTGGACAACATCGATTTCGCCTGGACCATGGTAAAGAAGGGCAGCGCCGATCACATCAAGCTGGTGCTGCAGGTCGCCAACTTCCTGGCGTCGCCGTTCGGGAGCGAGGAGTATCTGCTCATGAACTACGGCGTCGAGGGTGCGGATTACACGAAGGACGCCCAGGGCAACCCCGTGCCCACGCCGCAGGCCGCGCTCGACACGGCCGTGCCGTGGAAGTACCTGGCCGCGGGCCCGAACACGCTCTACTCGCCGCAGTTCCCCGACGCGATCAAGACGCTGCACGCCGCGTACTCGAAACTGGTCCCGCTCGGCGTGGCCGATCCGACGCAGGGTCTGTTCAGCCCGACCTACGCGCAGCAGGGCCTCACCATCGCGAAGCCGATCAGCGATACCGTCACCAACTTCATCGCCGGCCGTGGTTCGCTGAACGAGGTGAAGAGCGCGATCTCGAGCTGGAAGAGCGCCGGTGGGGACAAGATCCGCGCCGAGTACCAGAGCGCCCTGAACGGCCCGACGGCGAGCCCGTCGCCGTCGGCCTGAGCGGCACAGGATCCGTGAACGCGGGAGAGGGCAGCGTGGGAGAGGAAAGCGTGCGGGATCACATCGCCAAGACCCGGATGGATCCCGCCCTCTCCCCGTTCACGGGGTGGAGCAGGGCGCACTGGGAGGCCGTCGCCGACCACTGGCTGGGCCAGGTCGCCCGCTACGACAGTCCGGGCGGAGCGCTCCCCCGCCTGCCGGGCCGGATCACCGGCGACGGCGTGCGCCGCGAGGGCATGGAGACGGTGGGCCGCTCGTTCCTGCTCGCCGCCCCGCGCATCGCCGGCGCCGCGGACGTGTCGGATCCGGTCGTGCAGGGCCATCTGGAGCGCTACTCCCGCGCCCTGCTCGCGGGCACGCAGCCCGGCGGATCGGAGACCTGGCCGCGCGGGGTCACCTGCCGGCTCCCGCTGACGGGGATCACGAACTCGATCGTCGAAGCGGCCAACATCGCGTTCGGCCTGCACGTCAGCCGCGAGCAGCTCTGGGACGGGCTGACCCGTCCCGAGCAGCGGCAGCTCGCGGACTGGCTGCGCCACCACGCGCGCTGCGAGGTCTGGCAGAACAACTGGCAGCTCTTCCCCGCGATGGCCGAGGCCTTCCTGCGCTCGGTCGGCGAGGACGCGGCCGGGCTGCAGTCGCAGCGCAACGTCGCCCGCGTCGAGTCCTGGTACCTCGGTGACGGCTGGTACACCGACGGCCCGGAGCACGCCGTCGACTACTACAACGCCTGGGCGATCCACCCGTATCTGTGGGCCTGGTACCGCATGACCGATACCGTGCACACGCCGGACGGGCAGCGCCACCTGGAGAGGCTGCACGAGTTCACCGGATCGCTGGCGCATCTGTTCGCCTCGGACGGTTCCGTGCTGCACCAGGGTCGCTCGCTCACCTACCGCACCGCGGTGCTGGCCGCGCTGTGGTGCGCCGACGCCTCGGACGCGAGTGCGCTGACCCCGGGCCAGACCCGCCGGATCGCGTCGGGCGTGCTCTCCCGGTTCACGAGCCAGGGCGTCGGGGTCGGTGCCCCGCTCACCCTCGGCTGGTACGACGCCTTCGAGCCGATGTGCCAGGACTACAGCGGCTTCGGCTCCCCCTACCTCGCCGGGATCGGATTCCTCGGTCTCGCACAGCCCGCGACCGCACCGGTGTGGACGGCTCTTGAGCAGGCGCAGCCCTCAGATCAGGGCCCCTTCACGCGGCCGATCGAACCGGTCGGCTGGGTGCTGCGCGCCGCATCCGACGGCATCGTGCGAATGGCGAATCACGGTTCCGACCACGCCACGCTGCCCGTCGGCGACGACGTCGACCGGGACGATCCGCACTACGCCAAGTTCGGCTACACGACCCACACCGCTCCCGGCACGGGGCCCGCGTGGGTCGACGCGATCGACTCGCACTTCGCCCTCGTCGACGCAGAGGGCAACGGCAGCCGGCGCAGCACGCTGCGGGCGACGCGCGTCGACGGCGCACTCTCGGGATCCGTGCACGTGCCGCAGTTCGCGCGCCGGGCTCTCCCGGGATGCGCCGTGACGACGGTCACCGCCAGTGGTGACACGTTCGAGGTGCGAGCGCACCTCGTGCAGACGGACCAGCCCTGGGCGATGCGCGAGGGCGGCTACGCGGTCGCCGACGACACGCCGCTGGATTCCGGCGTCTTCGAGGACGGCGCCTGGGTGCGCGGGCGCGACGGCCTGCTGTCGGCGGTCGTCGCCCTGCACGGCTGGGACGAGGACCCGGCACTCGCCCCGGTCCCTGAGTCGGGCGAGGGGCCCGGCCCGTCCGCACCGGGCGCGCGCGTCTTCGCCTACCGCGACGCGAACGCGTTCGGCCCGCACTCCGCGACACCCGCCCTCGTGGGTCGCACGGGCATCGGCAAGACGGTCGTCGCCACGCTGCACGTGCTGGAACGCGGCGGCGCTGTGGATCCACACGCCTGGCGCGACCGCGTCACCGTGCAGGTCGACGGCACCCTGGTCCGCATCGACGGCCTCGGCGACGACACCGTGGCCGTCGACCTCGCGACCTTCGTGCCCTGGGACGGGCACGCGGGTCTCACCGGGCCCCGAGGGGACGCGGCATGATCGAGCTGCTGTACGGCGCCGGCCCGCAGGAACGGCGCCAGGATCCCGCGATGCGCGCCTTCCGCGCCGATCGGTTCGGTCAGTTCGTGCACTGGGGCCTGTACGCCCTGCCCGCCGGAACCTGGCAGGGCCGCACGATCGACTTCGCCGCGGAGTTCCTGATGCACTCCGCCGGGGTGAGCTGCGAGGACTGGGCCGCGCTGGCCGCCGACTTCACGCTCGACGGCTTCGATCCTGCACTCTGGGCCCGCACCGCCAAGCGGATGGGCGCCCGCTACGTGACCGTCACCACGAAGCACCATGACGGGTTCTCACTGTGGCCGAGCGCGTTCAGCGACTTCACGGTCGCGGCGACCCCCTCCGGCCGCGACGTGCTCGGCGAGATCGTCTCCGCGTACCGTGCCGAGGGCCTCGCCGTGCACCTGTACTACTCGGTGCTGGACTGGCATCACCCCGATTGGCGGTACGCGCTCGACACGGACGACGATCGCACCGCGTTCGACCGGTATCTGGCGTTCGCGACGAACCAGCTCGTCGAGCTCGCCGAGCGGTACCCCGACGTGCGGGGCTTCTGGTTCGACGGCACGTGGGATGAATCGGTCAAGGCGCACGGCCGCTGGACGCACGAGATCGAGCGGATCCTGAAGGCGCGGATCCCCGGCGCGATCGTGAACAGCCGACTTCGGGCCGACGATCTCGGCGCCCGTCATTTCGACTCGAACGGCGCTCTCATGGGCGACTACGAGAGCGGGTACGAGCGTCGTCTTCCGGCGCCGTGGGACCGCTCGGTCACCGCGCGCGACTGGGAGGCGTGCGCGACGATCACGCAGGCGACCTGGGGCTTCCACCACTCCGCGTGGGCCGATCGAGGCCGCAAGACCCCGGCGCAGATCGTCGAGCAGCTCGTGCAGACGGTGAGCCTGGGCGGGAACCTGCTGCTCAACTTCGGCCCGCGTGGCGACGGCTCCCTGGTCCCGTCCGAGGCCGAGCTCGCCGACCGGGTCGGCGCCTGGATGGAGGCGAACGGCGCGGCGGTGCACCACAGCGGACCGGCCGAGGGCTGGGACTACCCCGGCTGGGGCTTCTACACCGCGCCCATGGATCCGGGCGCTGCGGACACCGGATCGGGCCTCGTGCACGCGATCGTGACCAGGATCCCGGTATCGGGGATCCTCACGATCGACGTACCCCCGGGGCTCGAGGTGCACAAGATCCGCTCGCTCGCCGACGGGACATCGGTGCCGTTCACCGCGCTGGACGCCCGCACGGTCCAGCTCGACTCACCCGCCTCGGCGGGCATGCCGCTCGTGTACGCCATCGAGGCCGGGCCGGCCGAAGAGCCCGGCGGCCTGCGCGAGCCGAACCCGGACGTCGCGCTCGTGTGATCCGCACGAGCGGGCGCCTTCCCGTTCCGCGCTTCAGACGCAGGAACGGGAAGGACTTCACCCCCACCCTCCGCTTCGAAGAGGAAAAGGAAAGGGCATCACCATGAAACAACACCTGAAGGCGCGCCGCAATCGACCGCGCCGACTTCTCGCGCCGGCACTGGCCGCGGGAGCCGTCGTGGCGCTCGCCGTCGCCGGGGCCCCCACTGCCGCGGGAGCGGGCACCACTCCGATCCCTCCGCAGTACACGGCGGCGGCCACCGGGAAGATCAGCGGCTCCCTGCTCAGCGACATCGCCGGTTCGGCGTTCGTGGGCAAGGACGGGCAGTTCCATTGGTCCAACGGCGACACGCCATACGACTCGAATCCCGCGCATGCGTGGGCGCGCACCTTCACGAACGCCGATCTGGGCGCCGTGACCGCCGGGGTCGGATCCTCGACCCGGCTCGCGCAGGCGCCCGCGTACTACGGCGATCCCGGCACCATCTGCTATCAGCTCGACAAGGATCCGAACTTCCCGATCCCGTCGCCGCAGCAGGACGACCACTGCGACGTCATCGGCGTCTGGGTCGACGCGTCCGGCGTGTGGCACGCCCTGCTCAACGACGAGTTCCAGTTCGACCCGTGGCAGACCAAGGGCGCGGATGCGACCATCGCGCAGAAGGTGTCGACCGGGCACCACAACAACCGGATCCTGCTGGCCACATCGAAGGACGCCGGCGCATCCTGGCAATATCAGGGGCCGGCGCTCACCTCGGCCTGGGATGACAACCAGGTCATCGACAGCGCGGCGTCGCCCGGCCAGTCGTATCCGTTCGGCAACTCCGGGTGCCGGCTGTTCGTGGACTACTCCACCGGGTACTTCTACATCACGTACAATGTGAAGATCTACAAGAAGCCCGCGTCGTCGACGCTGGCGAGCTGGACCGAGATGGCGCGCGCGCCGATCAGCGGCGGCATGGCCAGCGGCACCTGGCAGAAGTGGTACGACGGCGCCTGGTCCCAGCCCGGGGTCGGCGGCATCGACGGCAACGTCAACTCGATCGGCGGGTTGAACGTGTCGTACGACCCGGCGACCGACCGGATCGCGTGGCAGGGCTCCGGCGGCAACGCCACGGCGTCGTATCAGGCCGCCAAGGTGGCGAGCGATCACCTCATCGCGTTCTCCGACGCCTCGGGCAACACGTACACGGCGAACACCCTGGCGCACACGATCGTGAACAACGCCACCGGGCAGTCCGCACACGACCGCACGGTCTCGTACCGCGACCCGGTGACCGGGCAGGACATGACGCTCAAGGCCGTCGACGACAAGTACGAGAACGGCGTGAAGGTCGTCACTGGCGGCATCTACGTGACGCAGACGGATCCGACCACCGGCGCGTCGCAGAACGTCGACCTCATCACGAACAGCGCCTACTACAAGGATCCGTCCTCGCAGCTGCTGTACCTGCCGTCGGCGAACAACGAGTCGGCGATCTCGTACAACGCGTTCTCGGGCCTGTACCGGATCGTCGGCTACGACGGGAACGTGTACGAGACCGCCGATCTGGGAGACCCGAACTCGTGGAGGGTCGTCGGGCTGATGCCCGCGGGTTCGAACGGCGGCTACCTCACGTCGCTCGACAACGGCAGCCTGACCAATCAGAACGTCACGGGCCGCTCGTTCCTGACGATCTCCGACCTGAACGGCACCGTGGTCGACATCGCGCAGACCACTGGCGACGCCGGCGCCCCGGTGAGCCGCGAGTACACCCCGCAGGACTCGGCCGGCACCCCGGTCAGCGCGGACGGCTCGTACGTGCTGCGCGTCGGAGGGAAGGCCGTCACCGCGAACCGCGGACCCGGCCTCGACGGCGGCAACGGTGCAGCGACCGGAGTGTCCACGTGGAAGCTCGTCCCGGTGCAGGATCCGCGTACGGCGGGTGCGAACAGCGGCTTCTATCGCCTCGTCGACACCGCGACCGGCAAGGATCTGCAGGTCTCCGGCGGCACCCCGGCGGAGCAGCGGGCCGTCGACGCCGTCGTCACGGTGGGCGTTGCGCAGCCGGACGCCCAGCCGCTGACGGCGACGAGCCTCGGCACTCCGGGCGGCAGCGACCAGTGGTACCTGCAGCGCGTGGCGACGAACGGCACCTCGCTCGACGGATCCACCACCTACCGTCTGGTCAACCGCAACAGCGGGCTCGCCCTGCAGTACGTGAACGAGCGCATGCGGCTGGCGCAGCAGGCGCCGGGGGACGGCTCGCAGTACGTCACCATGACGGTGCGGTAGCCCGGAACGTGCGTCACGCGGAGCCGGGCCGAGGATCGTTCTCGACCCGGCTCCGCCACGCTCCGCCCGGTGTGCACGCGCCTCTGGACGCGCAGGTCCCGACGAGCGCATGCTGATCCCATGACTGCATTCGCACCGACCCGCGCATTCAGCGGATTCAGCGTCGACGACATCGACGCCGCCCGCGCCTTCTACGGCGAGACCCTCGGCCTGGAGGTCTCGACCAACCTGATGGGGTTCCTCGACATCCACCTGCCGCAGGGCGGATCCATCCTCGTGTACGGGAAGCCGAACCACACGCCGGCGAGCTTCACGATCCTGAACTTCCCCGTCGATGACGTCGAAGCCGCCGTCGACGACCTCAACGCCCGTGGCGTGGTGACCAAGATCTACACCGACCCCGACTTCGGCACCGACGAGAAGGGCATCGCGCACGGCGGCCCCGGCCGCGGCCCCGACATCGCCTGGTTCACGGATCCGGCCGGTAACGTGCTCGCGGTGCTCTCCGCAGGCTGAGCGGCGGGTCGGCACCGCTCATCCGCTGAATCGGTGCTGCACCTCGGCGTACGGGAGTGCACCGTCGAGGAAGCCCAGCGTGCCCGTGTCGAGCAGTTCCCGCCCGGCGCGCTCGAGCGCGGTGAGCGCCGCACGTGCCAGGCTGCCGCCGAGGCTGACCCGCTTCACCCCGAGCGAGAACAGCGTCGGCGCATCGATCATGCGCGATGCCAGCCCCGCCACGATGTTCAGCGGCACCGGGATCTCCGCAGCGAGGCGCCGGATCGTGTCTTCGTCGTTCACGCCCGGAACGAACACGCAGTCCGCCCCCGCCGCCACGTAGCGATGCGCGCGCTCGACCGTCTCGGCAAAGGGATCCGCCGCGCCGCCGAAGAAATACGCGTCGGTACGGGCGTTGAGCACGAACGTGCCGCGTGGCGCCGCGTCCCGCGCGGCCACGATCCGGTCGGCCGCTTCGTCGATGCCGAACAGCCGCCCGCCCGCGGTGTCCTCCAGGTTGCCGCCGACCGCTCCTGCCTGCACCGCTCGGGCCACCGTGCGCGCGACCGCCTCGGCGCTGTCGCCGTAGCCCGACTCGAGATCCGCCGTGACCGGCACGTCGACCGCGGCGACGATCGCCGCGACGCGCGCGATCATCGTGTCGAGATCGACCGCCCCGCCGTCCGGCACGCCAAGCGACCACGCGATGCCGGCGCTGGTCGTGGCGATCGCGGGGAATCCGAGTCCGGCGAGAATCCGCGCAGATCCGGGGTCCCATGCGTTCGGGAGGACGAAGCCGCTGCCCTGATGCAGGGCGAGAAACGCGGTTGCGCGATCGGTCGACATGGATTACCTCCGGGTGGCTGTGCTGCTCTGTGCCTACTCCGCGCCGGAGGGCTCGTCAAGAAGCCGGCGCAGGATCGTCGCCGCGGCTCCCGGCGACCACGATGACAGCGTCGGCCGCAGTCGGCCTCGCGACGTCGACCGAACCGGGGGCAAGGCCCCTTTGGAGCAGGGGTTGACTTTCGGAAGCTTCGAGCGCCCATTGTGTACTGAGCAGACGGCACAAGGCAGTCCGCTGGACGGGACGAAGGCGCTTCACATGGGAAAATTCACGTATGAGACCGCGATCAAGGTCGACATCGATGACCGCATCCTCGCCCACCTTCAGGCCGTGATCGGCAGCAAATTTCGTCGCGGTGAAGCGTTCTTCTTCAGCTGGCGCGATGACCCGAGCGCTGGTGACGGCCGGACCACGGTGTGGCTGCACCCACAATCATCGCTCGTCTACAAGTTCTACGGCAGCCGGCTACCCCAGATCAACCGCGCATGGGTGGAAGCGCTCGCCTACGTAGCCAACTCGCCGGGTGGACTCTACGTCGTGCCCGAGCCCGCCGAGCAGGCCGCGGGTGTGGCAGCCATCAGCGAATTGCACGTGGGCATGCCCTTGCAGGCATCCGCGCGGTGAGTCTGGTCAGCCTGTGGAGGTGCGTTGGGTACTGAGGATGTCGAGCGAGCGATCCACCACGTTCTCGGCGACCGTGCGCAGGGCGAGGTTATGATCGCGCGCGTAGCCACGTAACGCATCGAACGCGGCGTCCATGTCCAGGTTGCCGATCTCGGAGAGGACACCCTTGGCCTGCTCGATGAGGATACGACTGTCCAGTGCATGCTGGAGCTGTTCGGCGAGGAGCGTCTTCTCGTTCACGAGACGCGCCTGTAGGACGCCGATCGTCGCGACGGCGGCGAGGGCGCGGACGGCCGCGGCATCCGCTTCGTTGAGAGCGCCGATTTCGGTGCCGAACAGGTTGAGCGCTCCGATGACGTTTCCACGCAACCGCAAGGGTGTCGTGTACAGCGACCGGAATCCTTGACTGAGGGCTGCGGCGGCGAACTCCGGCCACGTGGCCGCCGATTCCGAGATGTCGGCGATGTTGTTCGGAGTTCCGCTGGTGAAGCAGTCGATGCACGGGCCCGAACCCGCGGCGAGCTGCATGACTTCGACAAGGTCAGCACGTTCACTGGTCGAGGCGACGAGTTCGAGCGATCCGAACCGGTTGGCCAACAGGATACCGCCGGCCTGTGTGTCGAGGATGCTGATGCATTCCTGCATCAGCATGTGCAGAAGGTCAACGACGTCATAGTCCGCCACCAGGGTGTCGGACAGCTTCACGAATGCCTCGCTCAGCCGCACCTCTCGCGTGGTTTCGCTCATGAAGTCACCTCACGTTTTCACATCCGCCATGGAGATCATCGCTGCCGGTCACGTGGCTTCGTTTCGGAAGTCCAGCCGCCGTGCCACCACTTCTCCTGCCACGTATTCTACCGACTGCGCATGCGCGAAGGCGTAAGCCTGAAGGCGCACGAAGGCCTCCGTCGCACTCGTTCCGAGCTGTGCGAGGATCATGCCGGTGGCTTGGTGCACCTCGCGCCGAATTCCGGGCCCGTGCTCATCACCCGGTCGCGACTCGTCGCCCTGCTGAGAAGCGAGACGCATCGCGGCGGGACCGATCAAGGCGGCCAGTGCCAGCGCCCGTGCGACTTCCGGGGTGCTGAGCGGCCCCGGACTCGCGCGGTACATGTCCACCACTCCGATCATCACGGCGCCGAGCACCATGGGTATCGCGAACAGCGCGACGGCACCGGAGGCCGCTGCCGCAGCACCGAAGACCGGCCATCCGGAATGGTCGGCATCCTGGAGATCGGGGACCAGCACGGGCCGGGCCGTCCGCGACGCCACCCAGTGCGGCCCCTCGCCCAGGTCGAACTGCAACCGCTCCAAACGCGCGGCGACGAGATCGCTGGCACCGATCACGAACTGACCGCTCCGGCCGACGACGGAGATCGAGACACCGGTGACCGGAAGCTGGTCAAGCAGCAACGAGCAGAGTTCGGCCGCTGACCGACGCCCGCCGCCCGTTGAGTCCGTGGTGAGCAAGCCGACCATTGGCGCCTCTCATCCCTCAACGGGTCGTGGGACCAGCATCGAATCTCCGTACCTGCCGCAATTGCACATCAGCTGCCACGAACCCCGTCAGTCTAGCCATCGACGCCCCAGGCGAAGGGGGATTGGCAACGGCACGATCGCACCCGCAAGGTTTTGGCGTAATGTGTGAAGGGAGCACGTTCTCTCCAGACTTCGGAGCACGCGTCAGAATCACTGCCCGCACAGCGGGTGGTTCGATCAGATGCGGAGACCGAGTATGGAGACGACAATGTCGACGGACGCACTTCAGGACTACCTCGATCAGATCGGGCCGATCGACACGCTGGAACCCGAGGACGAACGTGAGCTCGCCAGATGGATCGAGGTGGGAGCCCTCGCCGAGAACCGGCTGTGCGCGGACCGTCCGATGGACCCGGAAGGTCGCTGCGACGTCGATTCGCTGATGCGCTCTGGCCGGGATGCGTACCGCCAGTTCATGCGCTGCAACCTCAAGCTGGTCGTGAGCATCGCCAAGAAGTACACCGGCCACGGACTCCCCCTGATCGATCTCATCCAGAACGGCAACCTGGGGCTCGACAGGGCGGTGAAGCAGTTCGACTACACGCGCGGCCTGCGATTCTCGACGTGCGCGGTCTGGTGGATCCGCCAATCCATCTGGCAGAGCCTGGCGGGCGAAGCCCGGTCGATCCGCATCCCCGTCCACACGATGGAAGCCATCAGTCGCCTGCACCGCCTCGACGCACAACTCACGACGTACCTCAGACGCGCACCCGCCGTCGCAGAACTGGCCGAGAGCGCACGGCTCCGCCCCTCGGAGGTGCGCCGCCTGTTGGCCGCTGATCGACGCCCTCTGTCACTGGACCTCGTCGATGACGGTGCCGACTCCCCCGCGATACGGGAGCAGATCGTCGACGACGACGCCGCCTCACCGGAGCAACTCGTCGAGGCGCGGATGATGATGGCCGCCGTCCGCGACGGCATCCGCGGGCTGCCCGACAGAGAGCGCGCCGTCGTGTGCATGCGATTCGGAATCGACGGCCGATCGCCGATGACGCTGGTGCGCGTAGGAGTCGCACTCGGGGTATCCAAGCAACGGGTGCGCCAGCTCGAGCGGCGCGCACTCGAGCGCTTGCGTACACCGGAACTCGCCGCCTACCTCGGCGGCTACGTGGGGACCGCGACGGCAGAGCCGGAGGAGTTGGCCGCGGCATGAGAGCGGCGACCGGCCGCTGAGGAGATCGGTCCGTCGGCCGCACCTCACCGCCGCAACTCTGCGACCGCGAAGCAGGTCGCGGTGCTGCCGTCGATGAGCGCGGCGACGTGTCGCCGGGGATCGGCGATCGCGACGACGAGCATGCTTGACGCGTGCAGCAGATCGATGACGCCGCCCGCTCGATGGGCCGTTCGCGACCCCGTTGCGCTGAGGATGACGCCCTGGAGGATCTGGCGAACCCCCAGCGCCCGGATCGCCCACGTCGTGACAGCATCCGGACGGTCATCGAGTTGCGCTCGCGCGATGACGGTGGCACCGGTGAGCTGCCAGAGCCCCCACACCACGCGGACGAGGTCAGCGCGGACCATCGACGCGTCCTCGTCCGACGAGTGCCAGCACACAGGCGGCGACCGTGGCACCGATCGACAGCAGCAGTCCGTGGTGTTGCGAGGCCCACATCTGGATGCTTCGGGTGATGGCCCGATCATCGAAACTGCCGTGTGCTCCATAGTCATGACCTCCGGAGCCGTCGGCTGGTTCCCAGAGGTTCGTCGGCCTGTCCGCCGGTTCGGGGCGATCGACCTGCTGCGAGGCGAAACCGGTTCGCGCGAGGTAATGATCCAGCAGGCCAGGGACGATCGCGTTCGCGGCGAGGGCCCTCATCGTGCTGCCTCCGACCCAGTACTCGCGACGGTGAGGGTGGTCGGCGGCGTACAGCACCGCCCGTGCGGCGAGCTCGGTCTGGTAGATGGGCGGCACCGGCTGCGCGGGCTTCGGCATGCGGTTGATGACCCAGTCGAACTGGGGGGTGTTCACGGCGGGCATCTGAGGCATCGTCACGCGGACGTGACTCTTCGCGTGCAGGAGCTCACAGCGCAGCGACTCATGAAAGCCTTGGATGGCGTGCTTGGAGCCGCAGTACGCAGTCTGCAAGGGGATGCCCCGATAGGCGAGCGCCGATCCGACCTGGACGATCGTGCCGTGATCTCGCGGCAGCATCCGTCGCAGCGCCACCATCGTGGCATACACGTAGCCGAGGTAATTCACCTCGGTGACCCGCTTGTACTCGGCAGGGCTGATCTCGGTGAATCGCGCGAAGACCGAGGTGAAGGCGACGTTGACCCAGATGTCGATCTGGCCGAACGCCTCCTCGATGGTCGTCGCCGCCGCCTCGAGCTGTTCGGGGGAGGAGACATCCGTCGGGATGGCGAGCGCCGTTCCGCCCGCCGCTTCGATGTCGCGCACCGCCGCCGCAAGGCCGACCTCGCCCCGCGCGAGCAACGCGACCTTGGCGCCGCGGGCACCGAATGCCTGCGCACTCGCCCGGCCGATACCGCCGCTCGCTCCCGTCACGACGACGACCTGGTTGGTGCGCGATGCCTTCATGATGACCTCCGGTGAAGTGACGGCCAGCCCCTGTGGGCCGGCTCGCGGGACCGTCGGTGCCGTTCGCTGCGTCCGTGTCCTCGGTCTCGATGCGAACGACAGCCCCGCTCGGTCATCAATATGCGCCGATCGCGTCAGAAGACAAGAGCGATCGTGGCGGCCCGAGTTGCGCCGGAGTCATCGAGAGAACTCACCCTCTTACCTCGAAGGACCTGTCAAGTCAATGGAGTAGCGGAGAATGCGCCGTCGACCGGACGATGGATCCCGTAGCAGTGCGACCCACCACGTGGATCGCGAAACCGTCGAGGAGGCGTCTGATGTTCAAGAGCTGTGGGAACCGCTTTGGCCCCACGATCTGGGTCAAGGTGAGGCACGTGACGCCCCGAAGCCGCAGACCCGACGCGGGCGGTGCAGCATGAGCATCGGAACGGGAATCGTCCTGATCGTCATCGGCGCGATCCTCGAGTTCGCGCTCAACATCACTGTCGCATGGGTGAACCTTCACCTGGTGGGATACATCCTCATGATCGCCGGCGCGGTCGTGCTCATCCTCGGGTTGATCTTCATGCTCCGCCGCCGGCGTACGGTGACCACCAACCGGACGATGGACGACCCTGAGACGCGGGCGCAGACGACTCGGCGCAGCACCAGCAGGACGAATGACGAGGTGCTCTGAGAGCCCGAGAACACGACACGACCGAATGAGGGCACCGCCGAACAACGGAGCAGATCATGAGCAGCGATCTCAGCGGGATGCGCGCCGGCGGGAGCGATCCGCGGATCGACCGTCTTGAGGTTCGGGTCTACACGGTTCCCGCCGACGAACTCGAAGCCGACGGCACCATCGCCTGGGACTCGACGACGATGGTGCTCGTGCGGGCTCATTCCGGCGGTGTCATCGGAACGGGCTGGACCTATGGGCGCCGCACCTCGATCAGCTGCGGATCCCACTCGCGACGGGCGTCGAACTCCGGGATGGATCCGTAGGCCGAGGCATACAGAATGAAGAGGGAGAGCTGAACGTCATCGTCGTGCAGGAGGTCGACCGCCGCCTCGACCGCCTGTTCGGCGAGTTCGACGATTCCGACGCACTGCTCCCCTTCACCCAACGCGTCCAGCAGCGCTCGGCTCAGCGGGCCGCGCGCGACGGGAGCTGTCGCGGTCGGCACCATGGGCAGGGTCGCGTTCATGGATGGCCTCCTTGCAGGGCTCGTATGTTCAGAGGAATCGCTGCGCGACGAGCCGATGTTCCCGCGCGTGGCACGGCTGCGGTGTCAGTCCTCCCGGGTCTCGGTCTCGGCGGCGAGCTTGTCGGCTTCGGCGCTGTCGACCAGATCCTCATTGGCATCCGGGTCGAGCTTCTCGTCACCGCCGGCATCCTGCATGAGCGGGACATCAGGATCCTGTTCCGCGTCGTGCGGGATCAGCGGCATCTGCGGGTTGTTCGTCATCACGTTCTCCTTCACATCTCTTCGTTCAGGGCGTGCGCCAGGCGCATGCTGTGCGGCATGCCGCGCGTCCTGGTGGGGCGCGTCAGGACGTACGGCGTCCTGTGACCGAGCGAAGCAGCCAGGCGATCACTGCGAGTACGAGCAGGACAATTCCCACCCAGAGCAGGAAGTTCAACGACTGCACGAGTCCACCGGTGACGGCCAGGATGATGGCGATCACGATGAGGACGATGAAGAGGATATTCATGACGGACTCCTTCCGCGGTGCACCGATGTGACCGCGGCCCTCACCGTATTCGGTGGCGCCTTTCCAGGCCAGGGGCTTGACGAATCGCCTGAAGAGGGGAAAAGGGTTCGGATCAGGTCACCTGCTCGGAGTTGCGATGGCGACAAGGCGTGCTGCACGGCTTCGAGTACGTCGACCGCGGTCGCGTAACGGCGCGGCACCGCGACGGCGCGCAACCACACGACATCGACCTCCAACCCGGACATCTGACTCACGCACGCGACCGTATGCCTGACATCCGTGCGATCGAATCGGTTGTCCAGGATCAGCCAATCGCTCTCGGTCAGGCGGCGCATCTCGAAACGGAGACTCGTCAACATCGACATGTCTCTCCCTCCCTCCGTCACAGGATGGGCCGCATCCGGGAGTAAGTCACGACTCTTGACACCGGGCCTTGGCGGGGCTATCAGACCGACGGTCCACCATCGCCGCTGGGCTGCAGTAACGATGTTCGCGGAGGAGATCAGCTCGACGTGAACGCGAACAAGCAGCAGACGGACCTCATACGTATGGGAGGTATGGTCGACCCATGGGATTCCTCTACTACGGCAGCGCGGAACACCCGATCGAGATCGACGACCTCACGCTTGCGCATCTGAAGGTCGTGATCGCGACGAAGCTTCGACGTTCGGAGAGCTTCACCTTGTCCTGGCGCCACGACGACGAACAACCCCGAGGGCGCTCTACGATCTGGTTGAACTCGGCCATCCCGCTTCGATTCGAGTTCCAGGGACCAGACCCGCCCGAACTCGATCCTCAGCGGATCATCGCATACGCGAATTCCGCGAACACTTCCGGAGGGATCCTCATCCCCGACGAGCACATTCTCGGATTTCCCACCCGCGGCACCTCAGCCCCATAGCGGACACCTGGCCGGCTCGGGAGCTGCGCTCACCAGATCCCCGGCTCGCCTTGCGCGGTCTTCGCAGACGACTCTGGGCGGCGACGACCACGCTCAGCGCGCGACGAGGAAGAGTGCGATGGAGGCCACCCCCACGGTCGGGATCGCCGCGACGAGTCCCCACCGCAGGAAACGGCCCCACCGGATCGTCACGCCCAACTCGACGACGCGGTGGTGCCAGAGCAGCGTCGCGAGCGACGCCCAGGGCGTGATCAAGGGTCCGAGGTTGACGCCGATCAGCAGCGCCATGAGCAGCACCGGATCTCCGGAGGCGACGGGTTCGAGGACCAGGTAAGCCGGCAGGTTGTTGATGCCGTTCGCCCCGAGCGCACCGACCGCGGCGACCTGCAGCAGGTCTCCGATGCTGTGACCGTGCACCGCCAGCGGTGCGAGCAGGGCCGAGAGGCCGCGCGCATGCGCGGTCTCGACGATGACGAACAGCGCGCCGGCGAGCCCGAGCGCCTGCCAGGGCACGAGGGAGAGCCGCAGCGCCTGTCGTCGCCGGACGACGAAGACACCCAGGAGCGCGATGGCCGCCGCGGTCGCCGGGATCCACACATCGCGGGTGAGGGCGAGCAGCGGCAGGAGGACGAGGAGCACCGACGCGGCGGTCCAGAACAGGACGGGATCCCCGGGCGCCCGACGCCCCGGCAGCGGATACGTTCCGAACAGTGCGCGACGGTGCCAGACCGTGAGGATCGCCACCGGGACGATCACGCCAGCGAGCGCCGGCGCCCAGCTCAGGACGAGGAACGCGCCGGGACTTCCTCCGATCACGGGGGCGGCGAGCAGGTTGGTGAGATTCGAGACCGGAAGCAGGAGTGAGGCGGTGTTCGCCAGCCACACGGTCGCCAGGGCGAACGGCAGCGGAGCGACCCCGACGCCCTGCGCGAGGAGCACGACGACGGGCGTCACGATGACCGCGGTGGTGTCGAGGGAGAGGAACACGGTGCTGACCACGGCGAGCCCGATGACGCAGGCCCAGAGGATGAGCACCCGGCCCCGCCCCCACCGGCCGAGATGCTGGGCGACGACGTCGAAGACGGCGGCGTCGCGAGCGAGCTCCGCGACAATCGTGATCGCGACCACGAACCCCAGCACCGGGACGACACGCCTGGTCAGGGAACCGGCGCCGCTCGGAGGGAGGGCTCCGGTCACGAGCAGAACCGCCGCGACCGCCAACAGCACCGCCACGATAACGCTCCCCGGACGAAGCCGTCCGCTGAATCCATTCATCAATCCAAATCGTAGAGCGAACACAGCAACCGCAGGTTGAGCCACAGTCGCAACAACCACCAGCCGGCCAGGGGACTTCGACCTTTCAGCCGACGAGGCGGACACTCGCCCTCGAGGGGGAGGCTCTCCCTGGCAATGCCAATCGCGTCCCGTGATTCCTTTCAAGGGTCCCGAACCGGTGGCGACCCGTTCGGGACCTTGAGCTCCGCGGCTTGGCGAGTAGCCCGTATGCCTGGGCACCCGCATGCGCCGGGGAGCGATCTCACCCAGGGTCGAGGATAGAAGTGCGGCGCTGGTAGAGGTAGGGCCTTGACACGAGCTTTAGAGGGGGCTAGGGATCCTAACCGAATGCTCCCGCAGTCACTTAACGCCGCTCTTCGGCCTGGTCGTCGTCTATCAGTCCGAACGGATAGTTCAGCGCGTTCTCGATAGTGAGCGGTGATGCTACCGGTCAGCGAAGCTCGGCGTCGTTCGGGTTTACGCGCGATTCTTACGCAGCCGTCGGCTCACTGGAGGACAGCACGATCCGACGTTCACCGAACGCGGCGGTGACCTCCACGGTCCCGCCGAGTGCTTCGACATAGGCGCGCAGGGTTGCCAGTCCAGACCGGTCGAGGTCGCCGGCCTCGAGAGCGGAGATCGTCGGCTGGGTGAGCGCCATGCGCTCCGCAAGCTCCTTCTGTGTGATGCCCTGCTCCTCACGGATCTCACGAAGACGGTAGGCACGCGCCTCCGCGTCGAACCGTTCCCGATGCTCCGCGACAGCCTTCTCATCGGGCGCCCGCTTCGCGCGCAGGTCGCTCCAACTGGCGGTCGAACGCGCCTTGGTAGTTGCACTCATCTCAGTCCTCCTCCCGTTCGAGCCACTCATCGAAACGTGTCTCTGCGACAGAGACGCTCTCGTCGTACCACTTCGTCCACTGGCCGGCCTTGTCGCCGGCGACCAGCAGGATCGCCCTGCGCTTCGGGTCGAACGCGAACAGAATGCGGACCTCGCTGGCACCCGCAGATCCTGGCCGCAACTCCTTCATATTGTGATGACGCGAACCATGGATCCGGTCAACCAGCGGACGCCCCAGCACCGGGCCACGATCTGCCAGATGATCAATCGCCGCCGCGATCAAGTCATACGTGTCGTCATCGAGACCAAGCAGCCACGACTCCACATCACCCCAGAGCCGCACATCCCACGTCATCGGTCTCAGTATAGATCAGAAGCGATATCGACTCAAGACAATATGCCGATCATGCGCGAAACGCCAGTCTCGCGGGCCGACATTCCTCACCGCCACTCAAGCGTCAGGGCGGGTCCCTGACATCGTCGAGGACGATGTGTCCAACGTCGACATCGTGAAGACCGTGAACCGTCCTGAGACATGACAGTCGCAGTGCTGGTGGACAGGGCCGCTGCGGAATACGCATTCCTTATGCAAACGGCGTTCCTACGAAATAGCTATGGCCCGCGATCCCAGTGTTTACAACGGCTCGAGGATCAGGACTTGTGGCGGAGACGGAGGGATTTGAACCCTCGGTCCCCTTAAAGAGGACTCCACCTTAGCAGTGCCTTGTCAGACACTCACGCTGCGTGATTCTGCGAGTGAATGCAGGTCATGCAGGTCAAGTCCCGTGTCGTGGTGTAATTCCTGTTGCTCCGTGGTGGGTGGGGTTTAGGCGGTCAGG
>NZ_BAABGP010000009.1:0-15799 GCF_039541635.1 Microbacterium panaciterrae | reverse complement strand
GGCCCTTCACCGTCTCCGACGACGAGAACCCCGCGGGAAATGACACCACGCTACGGGACGCACCCGTCATGCACCCGGCTTTTCGGCGTGCTCAGAGGACTCCACTCCCCTGACGCTCCCCAGTTCGGCCGTACGGTCGATGGACCTACTGATCGTGGGTCGGGAGTTCTACAAGCCAGATCCGAGCCACTACTATGCCCGACCTCCATAGCGCCCAGCACCAGCGCAGCTCGCGCGGTCGCTTGAATGAAGTTGCGACCTACCTGCGACGCGTGGTGGTGACAAGCCCAATTCCGAGTGTGTGCAACGGCATCGGTCTGGCGCGGCAGTCCCCCGTACGCCGCATCGTTCCTGGATAGAGACTCGCGGCCCACTGCACTGTTGGCTCCGGATCCGAGTCCCGTCGACGCCCTCTCGCACAGTCGTTTGCCGCGGCGACCCCGTCATGTCCGTGGCCCGCTCCACCATGGGGACTGCGCTGTGATTGTCCTGACGCGCACATCCGTAGGGGGACGAATTTGGTCGACTTCTGGAATCATTGGTGGGCGCTGCTTTGTTTCGCGTCCCTGCTATTTGGCCTGCTGTGGGCATTCTGGGTGTACGTCTCGGCACCTCCCGTCGAGAAGCCGGGATCGTCCGCCCGTCTTACGGCGGCGGAGCAGCGATGGAATCGTTGGTGCGGTTGGTTAGCGGTGGTCGCTGGTCGTGGCGTCCGGCTGCGGGCTATCTCGAGTGGTGCGTGGGCTGCGTTGTTGCGGGAAAACGAAGAGAGTCTGAGTCAGGCAGAGAGAGCCAACCGGGCACGATTCGCCATCTCCATGGGGCTTGCGTGGCTGACGGGGATCTTCGGGCTCGCACAGGGAGCGCTGTCTGTCATCTGCCTGGTCTTTGCGCCGCTCACACCTACTGGACAGTGTCGAGACGTACACAATCGAGTGTGGGGATGGTGGTCAGCGAGGCCGGCGTGGACCTCGGCGGCGCGTCCAGCGATGGCACGCGCGGGCGGGCGTGGTTGTGTAGTCCCCCCGCTACCCGTCGATCTGCTCGACGAGCGAGAGTCCCTGATCGATCTCCTCACGAACAGCCATTCGCACCACCGCTCCGGCACCCCGCACGACGTCACGGTGAACCTGAGGCGGCCTACCGTCATTGATATCCGAGCGGACAGAACGGGGTCGGCTGCGTGCGCAGCCAACCCTCGTTCCCACTCATCGGTGCGGCTGCACCTCTACTTCCCGAATAGGCGCGGGCGAGTTCCGGCTGCGGAGCGCCCGGATCTGTCCGTTGATGATGACGGCGGCGATGCCGGTGATGTCACCTCGGTTCAGAGCCTCGATCGGATGGTTTGCGGGTCCTCCTACAGGTTCCTGGACCAAGACAATGTCCGCGGGACGGTTTTCCTCGAGGATCCCTTCCTCGCGTCTCAGTACCTTGGCCGCATTGCTTGTTGCGTAAGCAATGACATCGGTTGCGGGCACTCCGCCGATTGAGGACAGTTCGGCGATGGTCTTGATAATGGCCAACGGCATGACGCCGGTGCCCGAAGGCGTGTCAGACCCAAGAATCACACGGTCCAGGGCCCCGTTCTCGGCCGCCATACGCTGAATGTTCAGGCTGGCCGAGAGGTTGCCGGCTTGGACGAGCTGGAGTGCGGCGGTCGACTCCTCCATGAGGTGTCGCACGTCTTCTTCGGGCAGGCTCGTGGTGCCACCGTTAATGTGTCCGGCGATGTCGGGAGCCATCGCGATGAGGTCGTCGACCGTGATGGGAGCTACGCCGGGTACGGATGAGGCACCTCCCGAGTGGGACATGACCACGAAGCCGGCTTCCTGTGCCCAACGCACATGGGGCACGGCATCTTTCGGAGTGTTGAAGCCGCCGAAGCCGACCTTCATCAGCCAGATGCCCTGCGCTGCGAGGTCTGCGTAGTCCTCGCGTTCCATGTATGGGCCAGTCATCAGCGAGCCGCCGTGGATGCGGACGCCACCGGGGCGGTTGTTTGTGAAGGACCGGTTCGCGGCGACTGCTACGGCCTTAACACCGAACCGATCCATCGGTCGCCCGGGGAAATGCACCTCCCCTGCAGACATCATCGATGTGACGCCTCCATGCATATAGCTCTCGATGAACCCAACGGTGTTCTGCTTGGGATTGAAGTCTCCAATGGAGAAGTGCGTGTGTGTATCGAACAACCCCGGAAGCGCCACAGCACCTTTGGCGTCTATCACCACATTCGCCTGGACGTCGATGCTTCCACCGATCTCCGTAATGCGACCGTCGACGATGCGCAGGGATTCCACCTCCTTCAGCCCCTCGCCCAATCGCCCAGAAACAACACCGCGCAGATTCTTGATCAAGAGCGATCCAGTGCTCGCGCCGAAGAAGTTCTCGGGGTAGGTCTCGTCCCATGTCATCTCGTTACCGCCTCTCGTTTTCCCTCGAAGTGCTGATCGATGCTGGTCTCGTGTCATTGTGATGGCGAGTCGTCGGCTATTTGGACGACCAGCTCTACTTCGACCGGACTACCCTTCGGCAACGCTGCGACGCCCACCGCCGATCTGGCGTGGATTCCGTCGTCGCCGAACGCCGTGACCAGGAGTCGGCTGGCGCCGTCGACCACAGAGGACTGTTCGGTGAAGTCGGGCGAGCTCGCGACGAATCCGGTGATCTTGATGACCCGCGTGATGCGGCTCAGATCACCAAGGACAGCAACGAGCGCTGCCAGCGCGTTCAACGTGCATCGAGCGGCTTGCTCGGCGGCGTCCCGCGGGGAGACGTCGCCCTCTTCGTCTCCGACCCTGCCCGTCAGGGCGAGCTTTCCGTTGACCAGCGGAAGCTGCCCCGATGTGTAAGCAAACGATCCTGCGATGACTGCTGGCGAGTATGCCGCGATCGGCAGGGGCGTTTCGGGCAGGGTGTATCCGGCCTCGGCAAGTCGCGCGACGATGGCAGCGTGGCGTCGAGAGCTCACGACTACGCCGCCGATCCGGGCGTCAGTGCGTGCTCATCTTTTGAAGACTCCCGCGCGACGAGGACCGAGACGATTGTGATGACGAGCATCACGCCGACGTAGACGCCGATCGGAAGCCAGCTCTTGAAGTTGCCGTACAGAGCCACGGCGATGATCGGGGCGAGAGCTCCACCGAGGATACCTGAAAGCTGGAAGCCGAGAGAAGCGCCGCTATAGCGGACGTTGGCAGGGAACAGTTCGGTCGTGAAGGCAGCCAGTGGCCCGTACATGGCCGCCCAGCACAGCATTCCAACGAAGTCCGCCAGGATCATGAGTCCAAGGTCGTGCGATTCGAGCAGCGGGAAGAACGCGAAGACCCAGATGAGTGCACCAACCGCCCCGCCCACGTAGACAGGCTTCCGGCCGAGCTTGTCGGAGAGCGCCCCGAAGGCCGGAATGAAGATGACCATGGCGGCTGCGCTGAGCAGGACCACAAGCGTTGCCGTGGTCTGCTCAACACCAACCATCTGGGTGAGGTAAGTTACGACGAAGAGGACAAAGATGTAGAACGCGACGTCCGTTCCGACGCGCGATCCTGTCGCGATGAGAAGCTCGCGACGTTGGGTCTTAAGGACCTCGAGAATCGGATGCTTGACGCGGTTTCCTTCCGCCGCGAGCCTCTCGAACTCAGGGGACTCTGTGACGTGGAGGCGGATCCAAAGCCCGATCGCGATGAGGACGGCGCTGAGAATGAAGGGAACGCGCCAGCCCCAGGCAAGGAAGGCCGCGTCATCGGTGAGCCAGAGAAACAAAGTAAGAACTCCGTTGGCGAGGAGAAGCCCGAGCGGTACACCAATCTGCGGCCAACTCGCCGCGAGACCCCGTCTTCTCGGGTCGCCGTGCTCAAGCGACATGAGGACGGCACCGCCCCATTCACCTCCGAGCCCGAAACCTTGAACGAACCGAAGGACGGTCAAAGCGATCGGTGCGAGCACTCCGACCGTGGTGTACCCCGGGAGCAGACCGATGAGCATGGTCGAGATACCCATGATCAGCAGGGTTATGACCAATACGCGTTTACGTCCGACCCGATCTCCATAGTGGCCGAACACGATGGCTCCGATCGGGCGGGCGATGAACCCGACAGCGAAGCTTCCGAACGCCAGGAGCGTTCCGGTGAGCGGATCCAACGTTGGGAAAAACAGGTGGTTGAAGACCAAGGCCGCCGCCGTACCGTAGAGGAAGAAGTCATACCACTCGAGCGCTGTTCCGATGACGCTCCCGCTGATTGCACGGCGGCGAGTTCGGCGTTCGTCGGCGCGGGTCACTGTCGCTGAGGCCATTTCTGCCTTCTCCTTTGAATGCTGTGGCTGGTGGCACAGCGCCGTGATGGCGGTGCCGACGCCGCTCGGGTCGCGGCTGCCACCCATCATTGCGACAGCCTCGACCAAAATCCAATGGCGGTTCGGTTGCGTTACACAAACGACTGCTTATACTTCGTGGCATGCTCGACACGCAAAAGTTGGTGACCTTTGCCACCGTGGTCCGCACGGGAAGCTTCGCAGCAGCGGCGCGCGAGTTGGGGTACACCCAGCCGGGGGTAAGCCAGCAGATGAAGGCGCTGGAGAGAGATCTGCGCGCGACGTTGTTCTCTAGGGCGGGTCGCGGCCTCAAGCTCAGCGAGGAAGGGGAGGCTCTCGCAGGGCGCGTGGGAGGCTTGATTGCAGACCTGAGAGCGGCCGAGGAGCGCGTCGCTGCGGTGTCTCGGTTGAAGCAAGGGCGTGTCCGCGTATGTGCGTTCCCGAGCGCGAACGCGACACTCGTGCCGGCCGCAATGTCGCGCCTGAGGTCTCGCCACGTGAATATTGAGATCGAGTTGTTCGAGGCCGAGCCGCCTGAGTCCCTCGAGGGACTTGAGCGGGGTGATTACGATGTCGTGGTGGCGTTCCGCTACGACGATCAGCCCCCGGCGCCTGAGGTCGGAGAACTCGTCACGATTCCCCTGCTTGATGAGCCCATGGTCCTGATGATGTCTGACGAGCACCCGCTCGCTCGGCGCAAGCAAGTGGAGCTTGCTGAGCTCGACACTGCCCGATGGATCGCAGGTTGTGTCCGATGTCGCCAGGAGTTCGTGAACGCATGTGCCGACGCGGGTTTCGCACCGCGGATCGACATAACAACCGATGACAACCTTGCGGTGCAGAGTTACGTGGTTGCTGGCCTCGGGCTGGCAGTGATGCCGAGGATGACGCAGTCCTTCGTGAAGCATCCGAAGTTGAGGGCGAAGCCGCTCCTCCCGGAGCGTCGACGGCACGTGACCGCGACAATCCTGCGGTCCCAGCCGAAGACCGGTGCGGTCGAGCGCGTGATCGAGTCTCTCTTGCACGCGGCACGCGAACTCAACTCTGCATACATATAAGCAAATGTTTGCCAGATCCCAGAATCTCGTGCTGATGATTTGGGTCGCTGTCGATCAAGACTTCTTTGAGCGTGAACGCACACCCACGCGTCTGCCCAAAGAAGTGAGGTCATACATGTCGAGTCCCGTGCAATCTGCCCCGATCGAAACAGGCTTCCCAGCTCGTCGCGCTGATCGGCAATGGGTGCGGGAGGCATTAGAGCAACTGGAGGCCGAGACCTGCAGGAGCGGCTGGACCCCCTTGCTCCCCTTGCGTCTCCGCAGCATCGCTGACGTTGACATATATCTGAAGGACGAGTCGTTGCACCCAACCGGAAGCTTGAAGCATCGGCTGGCGCGCTCCCTCTTCTTCTACGCGCTATGTAACGGCGACATCGGGCCGCGAACGACGATTGTCGAAGCATCCAGTGGATCAACGGCGGTCAGCGAGGCCTACTTCGCACAGATCCTGGGCCTGGACTTCATCGCGGTTATCCCCGCGGCGACAAGCCGGGAAAAGGTCGCGCTCATCGAGCAGCACGGCGGCAGAGTTCACGCTGTTGACCATCCGTCAAACGTCGTTCCTATGGCCAGGCGCCTCGCAAAGGACTCGAACGGGTATTTTATGGATCAGTTCACTTACGCGAGCCAGGCAACCAATTGGCGACAAGACAATATCGCGAGCGAGCTGCTCACCCAGATGCAGCATGAAAGGTACCCTAAGCCGCAATGGATTGTGGTGGGAGCCGGTACGGGCGGGACCAGCACGACCTTCGCGCGCTTCGCACGGTACGTCGGACTATCCACCCGGATCGCTGTCGCCGATCCAGAGGGCTCGGCCTTCTACGAGGGGTGGCGCCACCGCGATCGCGCCGCCGTCACGCCGATCCCGTCGAGAATCGAGGGGATCGGTCGACCACAAGTCGAACCTTCCTTCTATCCCAATCTCGTCGATGAGGTGATCCCTGTACCCGATGCCGCTTCTATCGCCGCGATGCGCTGGACGTCAGAGCTGCTTGGGAGGCGAGTAGGAGCCTCCACTGGGACCAACATGTGGGTGACTCTGCAACTCGCATTGCGGGCTGAGACCAGCCGTCGGATGGGCAGTGTCGTCTCCCTCATTTGCGACTCGGGAGATCGCTATGAGTCGACTTACTACAACGATGCTTGGCTCTTCGAACAAGGCATCGACATCTCGCCATTCGTCGACGCACTCTCCGACTTCAACCGGACAGGAGCTGTCCCATTCGCCAATGGCGCCGGTTGAGAGGTCAAACCCGCGCTCGATGGCACGGTCCCACCGAGGCTAGGTTCAGAGACGGCTTGGGCGAAAGCGACAACGCTGTCGTACGGCAGCTCGGATTCTCGACGCCGAAGAGAGGGCGGTCAGGCGGCAACCTGCCCGCGCATCAGGATTCGTGAGGTGCGAAACAGAGACACTTCGCGGACCTCGAATGGGCAGGGGCCGGCTATGGCGGACGCAGTGACCACGCCCGACGGCGTACCTAGACGAATGGAACCCGTGGCGGGAGCCGTCCTCTCCGGCATGATCGAGCGCGGCGGCGGCACCATCATCACCGTGTCCTCCCTCGCCGCGGTCACGCCGAACCTGCTGGGTGGCGCCGCCTATGGCGCCGCGAAGGCCGGTGTCCGCAACTTCATGAGCTTCCTGCACACGACCTTCCGTGGCGAGGGCATCCGTGCGATTACCGTGCTCCCGGGCGAGGCGGACACCCCGATCCTCGACGGCCGAGCACGTCCGCCGGCCCCCGAAGAGCGCGCCAACATGGTGCAGCCCATCGACGTCGCGCGAGCCGTGCACCTTGCCGCGACGCTGCCGGCGCGTACAGTTCTCCAGGAGGTCGTCGTCGCACCGACCCGCCAGCGCGACACATCTGGAGACCTGGAGATCAGCCGCTGGCTTGGCGCTCCCGACAACGCGAAGTCCCCGAGCGCAGAGGAGGCGGGCGCATGACGACCGTCGACGCCACCGGCACCGTCTTCGTCCCGGCGCCTGCCGTTCAGCGGGTGGAGGCCACCTCGCGTCGCGTGCAGCAGCCCTCGTCGACCAGCGACCTCGTCTCCCTTGCGGTGAGCGAGCCGGACTTCGACACCCCGCAGCCGATCGTCGATGCCGCTCACGCAGCGGCCGCCCGCGGTCGCACCCACTACGCGCCGATGGCGGGTGACAGCGCGCTGCGGGATCGACTCGCGGCCGAGATCGCGAAGCTCCGCGGACAGCATACGGATGCATCGGATATCCTCGTCACCCAGGGCGGCACCGCCGGCCTCTCCGCAGCGATCCTCGCCACGATCGGGCCCGGCGACCGGGTCGTGATCCCGGACCCCACTTACTCGCTGTACGCCGACCTCGTCTCCCTTGCCGGCGGAGAGGCGGTCCACGTCCCCCTCGCGGAGGATCTGCACTGGAACCTGGGCGCCCTGAGGGATGCGCTCCCAGGAGCGCGCATGTTCGTATTCTGCAACCCGGGCAACCCCACCGGCATCGTGCACTCCCGCGAGGAGATCGAGGCGCTCGCAGGGATGCTCGAAGGCACGGACACGATCGTCCTCGCCGACGAGGCGTACGCCGCCCTGAGCTTCACGGATGCGCCGTTCACCTCGGCGCTCGAGGTCCCCGCTCTGGATGGCCGCACCATCTACTGCCAGACGTTCTCGAAGAACTACGCCATGACCGGCTGGCGAGTGGGATACCTCTGGGGCCCGACCCCGATCATCGAAGCAGCGACGCGCGTGCACGGCACCTTCAACGGGTCGCTGAACACCTTCGTCCAGGATGCGGCTATTGTCGCTCTCGACCAATGCGCCGCCGACATCGACCGCATGCGCGCCTCGTACCTGCGTCGCCGCGAGATCATGCGCGAGGCGCTGGCCGCAGTCCCCGGACTCGATCTCAGCGAACCCGAGGGAGCGTTCTACTTCTTCCCACGGTACGACGCCCCGCTCTCATCGATCGAGATGGTGGCATTCCTGCGCGAAAACGGCGTCGCCGTGCGCCCGGGGTCTGAATTCGGCCCCAGCGGCGAAGGTCGCATCCGGCTCTCTTACGCCGCCTCAGACGAGGCGATCATCACGGGCGTAGCACGCATGGCGGACGCGATGCGGGCACTACGATCGTCCTGAGCGGAGGGAGAACGATGCGCACCGACACTGAACGGAACCGTCGACGTCTAATCAAGGCCGCCGCGTATCTCGTCGCACGCCGTGGTTCATCCGTCCGCATGGCGGACGTAGCCGAACGGGCAGAAGTCTCGACGGCAACCGCGTACCGGCACTTCGGGTCCGTCGACGAGATCCTCGAGCAATTCCGCTTCGACGTTGGTCAGCGGCTTCTAGATTTCAGCACCAAAACAAACGAGCGGGGACTCGAACGCCTGAAGCTTGTGTGCGGATACTGGGTGCGTCTTGTGGTCAAGCATGGCGGTGCCATGGTGCAGACGCGATCGGAGCACGGTTATCTTGAGCGCCTTCGCGGCGCAACGCCATACTTGACCGTGCAGGCGAACGCGCTGCTCCCGGCCATTGCCGACGCGGCATTCGAACTGGGCATGGACGATCCGGGAGACGAGGCGCTGTTCCTCTGGAACATGATGTTCGATCCGCGCGAGATCTTCGATCTCCTACGCACCGTCGGTCTCACTGAGGAGCAAGCCCTTGGCCGCCTGTTCGCGGCGTTCTGCGGGGCGCTCGTTGAGTGGGCTTCCAACAAGGCAGACGAACAATCCGGCATTGGCCCGCTCGCCTCGGAACCTGAAGTCAGTTCTGGTCGGCTGACTCGCCCAACTCCCGTGGACGCCGCAGCCCGATAGGTGTCGGAATCTCCGCGCACGAACCAGCCGCGTTCATGAAGACTATGGCGAGCTCCTCCGAATCTGGCTCGCACAGTTGCCCGCCGCGGCATTGATCCGCGAGGGGCGGGCCGGCACGGAAGGCGGGCCCAGCAGCTGGTGACGGGATCGTCTGAACTGGCTCAGTCAGCGCATGGATCGAGGTGCGACCGCATATTCGGGCGAAAGCGTTGTCGCCCGACAGGCGTGCGGCGTGATCACTCGTTCGAGGAAGGCCGCCTCATTCGCTCCTATATCAGGACCCGAACGCGTGGGGGCAGATCACGCCCCCACTACGTTCGCCGCAACGCCTCTCCCCTTCAGCTCCGTCACTCGATCAAGTCCGCCGTGGGTGTCGGAGGACACTTTATTAACAAGGCGTCCCGACTCGTGTCGAACGAAACTCTCGCCGCGCGCGTTGTATCACCAGTTCAAGATGACCTGGATCACGGTCATCACCGCAATCACCAAGATGAGGATCGCGAAGCTGCGCTGTAGCAGTTTAGGGCTGATCTTGTGGGCGACACGCGCGGTGAGGAATGCGCCGATCATACTGGGTGCGGTGAACGCGATCGCCACTGCCCAATTCGGGTGTGATGCACCCGCGTGGGCGATCAGGCCCGCAAGGGTGTTGATGAGCGCGACCGCAAGGGAAGTCCCAACAGCCACGCCGATCGGTATGTCGAGCGCGAGCACGAGCGCGGGAATTGTGATGAAACCACCGCCGACGCCAAAGAGACCGGTGAGAAATCCGACCAACGCGCCAATGACGAGTGCTCGGAGAACCCAGAAGTTGGGCCGCTCAGCGCTCGACTGGGAAGGGCGGGGACGAAGCATCTGCACGCCAGCAGCGACCATCAGCGCAGCAAAGGCCAGGAGCAGGACACTCTGGGGAAGGAGTTTTCCCGCTGCCGTCCCACCAAAGGCGGCGGGGATGCCTGCTATGACCACGAACAAGACCACGGGCCAGTTCACGAGCCGCTTCTTGATCCGCGGGGCGAGCGCCGCGATGGGCGACACCGATCCCATCACCAGCGAGGTCGAGATAGCGGCGTCGAGCGGCAGGCCGATGAGGTACACGAGCGCAGGAACAGTGATGATGGCGCCGCCGGCGCCAGCAAAACCCGTAAGCATGCCGATGACGAGTCCGAGCAGTATGACTGCGATGATCATTGGCCCTCCGAAGGTGGCGCTCCGAGCGTAAGACTAGTCATGCTACAGACCGAGCGCCCGGTTTGTATAGAGTTCACCACCATGCTCGCAAACAGAACGGGACGGAGCGACACAAACTCCCCCTTGCGCCGCTTCTTGTCCGGCGCTATGGTCATACCGACCGAGCGCACGGTTTGTACCCGACATCATTCTCAACGAGGAGACCTCATGGCCGCTCAAAAGCCAGCCGCCGCCCAGACCGGGCTCTCGGCTGTGGCGTTCGTCAAGTCGAACCCACTTATCCCCACGCCCACAGAGAAGGCAAACTTCCGCGTCGTCGCCACGATGGTGCTGGCGCGTCTCGGCCTCATGACCGCCTTGTCCGCGCCCTTGACCGCCGGTATGGTGCTCAAGCTTCAGACGCTGGTACCCGCAACGTCAGTGGTCGGGACGCTGGGTGCGATCACGTCGATCGGAGCGCTCGCTGCGCTGATCTTCGATCCCATCTTCGGGCGCCTTAGCGACCGCACCACTGGTCGGTTCGGCCGGCGCCGCCTATGGATGATCTTCGGAGCTTTGGCGCTCGCGATCGCGCTGGTCGCGATGTCGTTCGCGACGTCGGTTGTGCTGCTGGGTCTGTTCTGGGTGCTTGGCCAGCTCGTGGGCAACGCCGCTGTGTCAGCTCACACCGCCACGATCGCAGACCAACTCCCGCCGACTCAGCGCGGCAAGGTCAGTGGCGCTGTTGGGATCGCTCAGCAGGCCGCCCAGTACGTCGCCGCGTTCACGGCGGCGATGGTCGCGCCGAACCTGCTCCTATTGTTCCTGATCCCCGGCATCATCGGCTTCGTGCTCGTCACGCTGTTCGCGATCGTTCTCCCGGACAAGCCGCTGCCGAGGCGCCCTGAATCCGAGTCCGGATGGTCCACGGTGTGGAAGACGTTCTGGGTGAGCCCGAGAAAGCACCCCGATTTCGCCTGGGCTTGGTGGTCCCGCTTCCTACTCGTGCTCGCGAACTTCATGTTCACGACGTTCCGGCTGCTGTGGATCCAGCACGACCTCGGTCTGACCCCGGTGAAGGCGACGCAGGTGCTGGCCACGGGCGTGCTGTGCTACACGGTGTCGCTGATCATCGCAGGACAGTTCGCCGGATGGCTTTCGGACCGGGTCAAGCGCCGCAAGATTTTCATCATCGTCTCCGCGGTCCTCTTCGGTCTCGGGATGTTCGCGCTGAGCTTCGCGACGGACGCGATCCACTTCTATCTGGCAGAGGTCGTTCTCGGCATCGGATTCGGCACCTACGTGTCGGTCGACTTGGCGCTGGTGATCGATGTGCTCCCCAACCCGGACGAGGCCGCCAAGGATCTTGGCGTCTTTAACATCGCGATGACAGCTCCGCAGGTGCTCGCCCCCGGAGTGGCGGCGTGGCTCATCGGAGTCGGCGGCGGACAGAACTACACCGTAATGCTGATCGGTGCGACGATCAGCGCCATCATCGGAGCAGCCTTGATCCTGCCGGTGAAATCTGTGAGATAGCGGAGCATTGGCCTGACGAGTGGGATCTCGTCTCGCCGTCAGGCCAGATGCATCGAGACCAACAACGAGCTGAGGAACGAAGATGGCCGCTTACAGCGATGGACCCGAAGCAGCGAGCTTCATCGAAACGACGATTGAATCCATGACTCTTGAGGCCAAGGTAGACCTCCTGTCGGGCGCGGACTCATTCTCCTTAAATTCGAACGCGCAAATCGGCTTGGATGGACTGGTCCTGTCTGACGGTCCTACAGGCGTTCGCGGCCCGGTCGTCGTCGGCGGGAGAATCGGCTGCCTCTTGCCGAACGCCAGCCTGCTCGCCCAGTCATGGGATCCGATCGCGATGCGAGAGGTCGGCAACCTCCTCGCGGAGGAAGCGATCGATCAGCAGACGCATGTGGTGCTCGGCCCCACCATCAACTTGCACCGCTCCCCGCTGGGCGGGCGACTCTTTGAGGCCTTCAGCGAGGACCCGTTGCTCACGGGCCATCTCGCGGCCGCTTACGTAAAGGGGATCCAGGACCACGGCGTCGCGGCCACTCCGAAGCACTTTCTCGGCAATGAATCCGAAACCGAACGCACCACGGTGAACGCCGTTATCGAGGACGCGGCCCTCCGCGAGACCTACCTTCTGCCCTTCGAGATCGTGGTGCACGACGCTGCACCGTGGGCATTGATGGCCGCGTACAACCGCGTCAACGGGCTACCCTCGACGGAGCAGCAGCCCCTGATGAACGGCGTTGTCAAAGGCGAGTGGGCGTACGACGGCCTCATCATGTCGGATTGGCTCGCCACACAGACAGCGATCGAAAGCGCAAATGCCGGCCTCGACCTCGTCATGCCCGGACCAGACACACCCTGGACTGAGTCGTTGGTGAGCAGCGTCGAAGCGGGCCTGGTTACCGAGTCCGTCGTTGATGACCATGTGCGTCGGCTGTTGCGTCTCGCGGCGCGGGTTGGAGCCTTCCACACGAAACGCTCGTGGCGCGACGGGCTACCGACGCCGGCATCTCCCACTCGGCGCGAGCAGCTGAAGCGCCTGGCGGCTCAGGGCATGGTGGTCATCAAGAATGAAGGAGGTGCGCTACCGCTTCGGTCGGGCGTCCGGCAGCGGATCGCATTGATCGGACGCCATGCGGTCGACACGATCGCCCAGGGCGGCGGTTCGGCCCAGGTCAGACCGCCGCATATCGTCTCGATTGCAGACGGCCTGTCCCGGCGCATCGACGAAGGACACCTGGAGGTGATCGACGGCGTGGAGACTCGAACGACGCTCCCGCCCGCTGACCCTGCGCATCTACGCGATCCGGAGACAGACCTGCCTGGGGTTCGCATCCGCGTCTATGGCGCCGCGGGCGAGCTCAGAGGGAGCCGGCACTGCGATCTGGCAGAGATTGAGGATAGCCAGGCCGGGTGGCTTGAGGGTGCCGAGGTAATCGAGTTCGAAGCGGCGGTGCATCTCCCCGAACCGACAAGGATGCGACTCGGCGCACGAGGCCCAGGCGAGTGGATGGTCACCGCGCCAGGACACGAGGAGCAGTTCGAGATCACCTATCACGATGGCCCCGGGGGCGGATTCTTCCGCCCGAAGAGCCACGCGACGACCGTTCCGCTTGCCACTGGCGACATCGTGAAAGCAACGGTGCGCCGCGGTGCGCTGCCGCGGATTCTCGGGCTGGTGCTCACGACTGCTCCCCGCCCCGCAGCGGCGACGATCGCAAACGCCGTCCGTGGGGCGCAGAACGCGGACACCTCCATCGTCGTTGTCGGCTTCACCCCTGATCAGGAAACCGAGGGCCTCGACAAGACCACGCTGACGCTCCCCGGCGATCAGGACGCACTCGTGGCTGCCGTCGCCAGCGCGTCGAAGAAAACGATCGTGGTTCTCAACGCTGCGACTCCCGTTCTGATGCCGTGGTTGGACCTAGTCGACGCGGTCCTGTTCGCAGGGCTTCCGGGACAGGAGGCCGGCGACGCTGTGGCTGCTGCGCTCACCGGTGAGTACTTGCCCGAGGGGCGGTTGGTGACGACCTTTCCCGCGCATGACGGCGACGGGCCCGCTTGGAGTGTCGCCCCGAAGAACGGCGACCTGGAGTACAGCGAAGGAACGGCAGTCGGTTATCGAGGCTGGCACGAGTCCGCCACAGCCCCTGCATACTGGTTCGGGCACGGACTCGGTTACACCGAATGGGAGTACGAGGGCGCCGAAATCCTTCAGACAGCGGAGTCCGATCTTCTTGTGCGTGTCACCGTGCACAACATCGGAGCACACCCTGGACGCGAGACGATCCAGGTCTACGTACGGCCCCACAGCGAGGGCGATCCGATCCGCCTCGCAGGATGGTCGCAGGCAGACCTCGCCCCTGGCGAGCACGCCAGTGTCGTCGTCCACTGCGACCCGCGCCTCCTGCGCCGCTGGGACACAGAGCGCGGCGGCTGGGCGCCGTTCGAAGGGATGGATATCATCGTCGCCCGAGGCCTCGGAGACGTCCGGGCTACGATTCCGGTACCGGCGTAGTGGGACCGGCCCGCCACAGTCCACCTTGAGAACAGGAGATCCAGCGTGTCGTTTCCTTCGCAATACGCGTCTGAAGTACGGAAACGGCGCCCGCGCCAAGACGCGGAGCGCACACGTGAGCAAGCGATCCGCGCCGCCGTCGCGCAGATCGCTGACGTAGGATTTCACAAAATGACTCTCGCGGACGTTGCGAAGAGGACCGGGATCTCCCAGTCCGGTCTTCTTCATCACTTCTCGTCGCGCGCAGCACTGCTTGCCGCGGTCCTGGACCAGCGGGAGCGCGATGACCGCGAGTTCTTGTTCGGAGACGGTCAGGTCCCCCTGGGGTGGGACGCGTTCGAAGCGCTAGTCTCTCTCGCCGCCCGGAACACCACCAGACCTGAATGGGTCGGCGTGTTTGTTCGCGTCGCCTCCGAAGCCACAGAAGCGGACCACCCTGGTCACGCCTGGCTCCTCGACCACTACGACGGTGCGCGCCGTTGGCTCACGGATGCCGTCGAACATGGCATTCGGACGGGAGAAATCGCGTCGGAGGCACCCACGGCACTGATAGTGGGTAACACGATCGCCATTCAAGACGGCCTCCAGCAGCAGTGGTTGCTATCCCCGGATGGCGTCCCACTCGTGCGGCACCTCCGGCAACATGTCGACGGCCTCAGATCGGTATGGGAACGGCAGCCGCCCAAGAACCAGTG
Organism: Microbacterium panaciterrae; assembly: GCF_039541635.1. Taxonomy (NCBI): domain Bacteria; kingdom Bacillati; phylum Actinomycetota; class Actinomycetes; order Micrococcales; family Microbacteriaceae; genus Microbacterium; species Microbacterium panaciterrae. The sequence continues at coordinate 705 of NZ_BAABGP010000009.1, read as the reverse complement.
AAGGTAGGCGCGATCCACGCCAGCGTGCCCGGGCCGCGCGCTTGTACTGCTGAACTGCAGGCGTCGAGAATCGTCGCCGCGAAACACTTGGCCAGGCACCGCCTGAACAAGCACAGCATCGATTTCGGCAGTTCACGTCGGGGCTCCACTGCTCTCTCCCCTGGGCGACCGGCAGGATCAGGACAGACTCGGAAGCCCGCGCGCACTGCACCTTTCGCTCCGAACCCGACGGGTGGTCGTTCGCGGGCATCTCGGCACATACTGAAGTTGGCCGAGATGCCATCCATCGCCTCACTCAGAGGGGCCCGTGACGGGAAGAAGGCAGCGTCGGTATCTCGGCAAGGGAGACGGACCGGTTCGTGAGCTGGAAGGTATCCCGATCGGGATCAAAGAAGACGAGCCGATCGCCGGCGAGCCGTGGACCCAGGGTTCACTGCTCCTAAAGGACGAGATCGCGGACGCCTCGTCGCCGATGGCAGAGCGAATCCTTAACGCCGGGGCTGTCGTTCATGCGCGGACGACCAGTGCTGAATTCAGCTCCGCGCCATTCACTCGGTCGAGGCTCTGGTGTATGACTGCCCCGAAGTAGAGGCGGTCAGCTCGTACGGACCAGTGCCGAACGATTCGGTCGCGAGAGCCTGGTCAAGTCCCGTGTCGTGGTGTAATTCCTGTTGCTCCGTGGTGGGTGGGGTTTAGGCGGTCAGG